>CAZAIR010000046.1:0-9964 GCA_964485225.1 uncultured Burkholderiaceae bacterium | reverse complement strand
GCTCATGCTGGAACACCCTCCCTGCGGGCGCGGGTGCGCACCCAGGCCTCAAAGTCAGGGACCGACATCGGCGCAGCCACCATGTCGCCTTGCAATTCGTCGCAGCCCCAGTCTTGCAGCAGCGCCCACTGCTCAGGTCGACGCACGCCTTCGGCGCTGACGCGCAAGCCCAAGCCTTGCGCCATCTGCACGATGGCCCGTGCCACGGCCACGGCGCCCCGCTCGGCCGGCAGGCCGGCGACAAAGCTTTGGTCGATCTTGAGCTTGTCCAGCGGCAGCTGTGTCAAGTGCGCCAGCGCCGTGTGACCGGTGCCGAAATCGTCAACGGCAATGGTCAAACCCAACGCGCGCAAGGCTTTCAAGGAGGCTGTGGCCGTGCTGAGATCGTCCATCAGCATGCGCTCCGTCAGCTCCAACTGCAGCCATGGGCCTGGCACATCGACCTCGGCCAGCACATCGCGCACCGTCTGGGCAAAACCCTCGATGCGGAACTGCAGATGCGACAGGTTGACCGCAATGGGCACAGCGGCCACGCCGTTGCGGTGCCAGGCCTGTGCCTGCAGCGCCGACTGACGCAACACCCAGTGGCTGAGCGGCACCATCAAGGGGTGGCGTTCAGCCACAGCGATGAAGGCGTCGGGCGTGAGCAGGCCGCGCTCAGGATGGCGCCAACGCAGCAAAGCCTCGGCACCCACCAAACGGCCTTGGACGGGCTCCACCTGGGGTTGGAAGAACAGCTCGAACTCACCACGCGCCAGCGCATCCCGCAGCTGGCTCTCGATCACCAAATCGGCATAGGCTGCCTGGGCCATCTCGGCCCGGAAAAACTGGAAGGCCTTGCCGCCGCTGGCCTTGGCGCCGTACATCGCTGTATCAGCATGCTGCAGCAGGCTCTCGGCATCGGTGCCGTGCTCAGGGTAGACAGCGATGCCCACCGAGGGCGTGACGGACAGGGTGCGGCCGTGCGCTTCCACAGGCACCTCCACCACCGACAACAGCGCGTCCACCACCGTCAGCACATCCTGGCGGCTGCTCACTGCATCCAGAAGCACCACAAACTCATCGCCACCAAACCGGCCGATGTGGTCGCCCGCTCGCAGACAGGATCGCAGTCGCTCGGCCACCGTGACCAGCACGCGGTCGCCCTCCAGGTGGCCCAAAGAGTCGTTGACCCGCTTGAAATTGTTCAGGTCGATGAACAGCAGCGCCAGTTGCGATGCGCAGTGCATGGCCGCGTCCAGCGACTGGCTCAGGCGCTCCATGAAGGCGGCTCGGTTCATCAGGCCTGTCAGAGCATCGTGCAGCGCCAGGTGTCGGATGCGCGCTTGTGCCGCCAAGCGGTCGCGGATGTCGCGCACCACGTTCATGCGCAAGGGCTGGCCATCGCGAACGATGGTGCGGGCGATCAACTCCACGGGAATGCGCTCGCCGCTGCGGTGCAGCAACACGCTGTCGTAGCGCAGCTCTTGTTGCGCTTGCATCACCTCACGCACGCGCTCGCGCTCGTCCTCGGCCACGAAGTCCAGCACGAAACGGCCCAGCAAAGCTTCGCGCTGGTACCCCACCAACTCACACAGCGGTGGGTTGACGTCGGTGATGCTGCCTTGGTTATGGAAGACGATGCCCTCCATGGAGGCATGCAAAAACGTGTCTAACCGGGCCTCGCTTTCACGCAACGCAGCTTCAGCACGGCGGTGTTTGCTGATGTCGTGGATCAACACAAAAGCGCCCTGCACTTCGCCGTCGCGGCCCATGTGCGGCAGCAGGTTCACCTCCAGCCAGCGGGTGGTCCCATCTGGGCCGCGCAGGGTGCGCTCGTAAGTGGTGCGGCGGCGCTGGGTGATGCACTCGGCCACCTGGGGCTCGATCTCGGCGGTGGCTTCGAGGCCGATGATCTCGGCCACGGTTTTGCCCACGATCAGCTGTGTGTCCATGCCGAAAGTCTCGGCGTACAGACGGTTGGCGAACAAGCAGCGGGTGGAGCCCGCCTCGAACTGCGCGATCAAGACGGGCACGTTGTCGGCCACCAAGCGAAAGCGCGCAGCCTCGTCGAGCGCCAACCGTTGCAGGTGATTGAGATGCGTGTCAGCGCCCTGCCGGGCGCTCACGATCGGTCATCCGACTCAAAGGTATCGAGCGCAAGGCACAGGTCTTCCCAAGCCTTGAGTTTTTCGCGGGGCTGTCGCAACAGATAGGCCGGGTGGTAAGTGACCACCGCAGCCCGGCCATCGGGCAGGCGGTGCACGCGCCCGCGCAAGCGTCCCAAAGGTTCATCAGTGCCGAGCAGGCTTTGCGCGGCCACGCGGCCCAGCAACAGAATCACCCGTGGCTGGACCAGCTCAATCTGGCGCAGCAGGTAGGGCCTGCAAGCGGCCACCTCCGCCGCTTCCGGGTTGCGCAGGCCGGGCGGCCGGCACTTGACGGCATCGGTCACGTACACCTGGGCAGCGGGCTGAGATGCCCCTCGCGACAAGCCCATGGCTTGCAGCATCGCGTCCAACAGTTGCCCTGGGGGCCCCAGTGCGGGTTGGCCCTGCGCATCCTCCAACTCACCGGGGGCTTGGCCGACGACCATCCACTCAGCCGGTTGCGCCCCCGCACCCGGCACCGCTTGTTGGCGCTGTGCGCACAAACCGCAGGCCTTGCAGGCGCGGATGGCGGCGACCAAAGCATCGGCGTCCAGTCCAGCGGCTTCCACAGGGGCTGCGCCGTGGGGTGCGTCGGTGAGCGCAGGGGCCGGCGCAGGGGCCGGCCGGGCAGCGGGGGATGGCGTGGGCGCTGGTGCTGGTGCTGGTGCGGGTTCGGCTGTGCTCTCGGTTGGCGATGCGGGCGCAACTGCCTTGTCCATCGACTCGGCCGGCTCGTCACCCGCCCCAGCCGGCGGTTCGTGGCCTGACCACCAGCGCACGCCCATCGCATCCAGCATGCGACGCTGCCGCTCGCTCCAGCGGGGTGGATGGCTCATGGTGCGCCCCCCAGTTCCAGCCGCAGCACGCGGGCGTCTTCTCGGCGCGATTGCGCAGCCGGGTAGTAGCCCCGCCGCAGCCCAACCGGTACGTAACCCAGGCGCCCGTACAGCGCCAGCGCACGCTCGTTGCTGGGCCGCACTTCCAGCCAAATCTGCGCCGCTCCGTGGTTGCGGGCGAGGTCGCCAAGGTGGCGCATGGCCTGTTCACCCAAGCCGCGGCCCCAGTGGTCTCGGGCCACCGCCACGTTGAGCAGGTGCACCTCGTCCAACACCGCCATGGCCAACCAATAAGCGCGCACATCGCCGTTCAAACGACCGCACCAGGCCCAGTGGCCGGCGGCAATCGAGTCGATGAAGTTGCCGCGTGTCCAGGGGTGGCTGTAGCCCTGCTGCTCAATGGCCAGCACGGCATCGAGATCGGTGACGGTCATTGCTTGCCACTCCAGCGCTGGACTGGTGGCGTCTTTGAGCACGGCACTCATGCGGCCGCCGAAGCTTCGCGCTCGGCCGTGGTTTGGGCCACTTTGTCGCGCACGTAAAGGGGCAAGGCGTCGGCGGCATCCAACCATGCATGGGCCTGCGCAGCCGCTACCGCCAAACGGCCCAGCGCTGCGGCACGCTGGCTCACTTGGGTCACCGAGCCATCCGGCAAGCTGGGCAGCAGGGCCAGGCCGTTACCGGCCCAGTGTCCCGTGGCTTGGGGCAGGGTGAGTACCGACGGACTCAGCAAGGCGGGGGCCATCAGCGTGTGCCATCCGGCAGCTCGCCAGACGTATTGCGCTGCGTACACCTCGGCCATGCGGGCGTCCACCAAAACGGTGCAATCGACCAAAGCGCCACCCACCTGCGCGCGCGCGTCCTCAGCCACCAGCAACAGGCTGTCCACGGCCAGCATCGGCCGGTTCAAACCGAAGGCCAGCCCTTGAGCCACCGCACACGCGGTGCGTAAACCCGTGAACGCACCCGGTCCTTGTCCGAAGGCAAGGCCATCCAAACTGGACATGACCCACCCGACTTGTGCCAGCAAGCTGTGCACGGCAGGCAGCAGCGTGGCCGACGCCTGTGCCCCACCCGCGACCTCGGCACAGGCCGTCACTTGGGTGCCCTCGCTCAGGGCGAGGGCCACCGTGTCGCCGGCGCAATCCAGTGCCAGCAAGCGCGTGCGGGCGCTGAACGGGGCAAAAACATCCAAAGGCTGCATGGCCCCGAGTTTAGGAGGCGCCCTCCTACGATCACCCCCCATGAAACGACGCGATACCTTGTGCGCTGCCTTGGCCGCGGCTGCCGGACCCTGGCTGCTCGGGTCCGCGCAGGCCAGCGCGCCCGCTTTGCCCGACACCGTGCAGCGCGCCTTGCGAGCCGCCCAGTTGCCCAGCAGCGCGCTGGCCGTTTGGGTGGCCCCCATCGGCAGCAACCGCCCCAAGCTGGCTTGGCGCGCACAAGCGCCCCACAACCCAGCTTCGTTGGCCAAGCTGGCGACCACCTTTGCCGCGCTGGAACAACTGGGGCCTGCTTGGCGTTGGCGCACGCCCGTGTGGCTTGATGGCAGCCTGGACCTGCCCACCGGCGTGCTGCACGGCAACCTGGTGATCCAAGGCAGTGGCGACCCGACCCTCGTGCTGGAGCGGCTGTGGCTGCTGCTGCGCCGGGTGCAAGGCTTGGGTGTGCGCGAGGTGCGCGGCGACATCGTGCTCGACAACAGCGTGTTCGCCCCCGATCCACAAGGCCCGGGCGATTTCGACGGCGAGCCCTGGCGCGCCGGGAATGTGCGCCCCGATGCGCTGCTGTTCAACTTCAAAACCCACACCCTGAACCTGCTGCCCGACGCCCAAACTGGCGTGGCTTGGTTGCGCAGCGACACCGGCCTGACCGCGCAAACCAGTGTGCCGCTGCGCCCCGGCCCCTGCACCGATCCGCGCGCCAGTTTGCGCGCCAACTGGCTGGAGAACCCCGGACAAACCGAGCCGCTGCGCTTGGGCGGTGCCCTGCCGGCTCAATGTGGCCCGCTGCAATGGCCCCTGGCCGACGCCGACCCCGCCAGCTACAACGCCCGCCTCCTGAGCAGCCTTTGGCGCGAAGCTGGCGGCCGATTGAGCGGTCGCGTGCGCGAGGGGAGCGCCCCCAAGGCCCCCCCAAGCTTCGAATGGACATCCCCCACGCTGGCTGAGGTGGTGCGCGACATCAACAAGTTCAGCAACAACGTGATGGCTGATCAGTTGTGGCTGACGCTGGCCCTGCAAGCCGGGGACGCACCGACCAGCGCCGAACAAGCCCGCGCGCGCCTGTCCCAGTGGTTGCAACAACGTTTGGGCTGGCAGCCCAGCAGCTTTGTGCTGGAAAACGGCTCTGGGCTGGCACGCGGTTCTCGGCTGTCGGCCGAGCAACTGGCACAGCTGCTGCAGGCCGCCTGGACGAGCCCGGTCATGCCCGAGCTGGTGGCTTCCCTGCCCTTGGCCGGACAGGATGGCACCCTGAGCCGGGAACCCAGCCGCTTTGGGAGCGCCACCGGTCGCGCGCACTTGAAGACTGGATCGCTGCGCGACGTGGCGGCCGTGGCCGGCTACGTGCTGGCAGCTAACGGCCAGCGCCTTGTGCTGGTGGCCAGCTTGCAACACCCCCAAGCCAACGCTGGCCGCGGCGTGCTGGACGCCGTACTGCGCTGGGCTGTCGGGCCTTAGAACGGGTTGTTGATGGCGCGCGTGATGGCCGCGTTGGCCAAGCGGCTGTGGCCCACCGGTGCCAGGCGGGTGGCATCGGCAAACAGCCAAGTGCCGGCATTGGCATCGGTCACCAAGGTGTTGACCGTGCAATTCGGCAGCGCCACGTTGCAGGCCGCCGCCGAGACGTTGGCCACGCCGAACGCCGAGGGGAAGCGGTAAGCCTGCGACACCGCTTCATCTGACAAGACCAGGCCGATCAAGCGCCCGTCATTCAGCAGACGCAGGCGCATGGCGATGTTGAAGCTCTCTGACAGCCGCGTCAGCAGCGCTGCGCGATCGGTGTCGGTGTTGGCCGCCTTTTGCGCTTGACCAAAAGGCGACTCGCCCAGGTTGTTGATGGTGAGCACCAGGATGCGACCGTTGGCATCGGCCAGACGGTTCACCTGATCAGCCAGAGCACGGCCGCGGGCGGTCAGCTCATCGCGGAGTTGCTGCTCGGTCGCCGCTGGAAAGCGTGCGTACTGCTCCAGCACATCGTTCTGCCCCACGTAGATGGTGATCAGGTCCTTCGGACCCACGGTGCCGCTGGCCAGGTGTTGATCGATCTGCGCGCGCACATCGGCAACCTTGGCACCAGGCTGGGCGTAAACCGCCGTGGTCACCGGCCTGTTGTCCGGGTTGCAAGCAGCCAGCACCAGACCGAACTGGGTCGCCATCGACTGCGTCCAGATCGGGCGTGCGGTGCAATCGGCAACCTGGGGCGTCAGCACATTGCCATCGGTGCCACGCTTGAAATCGTTGATGCTGTAGTTCTGCCCCGTTGGCGTGAGGTAGCTCATCTCATCGCCGAAGCTCAGCATGCGCGTGGGCTTGAACGGCTCGATCTGCCCGCCCCCGCCGCCGCAAGCGGTCAGCACCGCGGTCAAAGAGGCCATCAAGGCGGCCGAAAGGCCGAGGCGCCAGCGAGCAGCAATCATCACAACACTCCAACAGAACTCGGACGCGGGGTGGCGGCGGCGGCTCGCTGTAAGCGATCCAACACACCGGCCCAGCGGGGGTCGTCGCCCGCAGGGGCCTCAACCCAGATTTCACGCACACCTTCATCATCCAGGCGGCGCAAGCAGGCAAACAATTCACGGGCGGCGTCGTCGGGCTGATCGGCCATTGCCACCCACTGGCAAGCCGACCCAGCCGGCGGCACAACCAGGGCGCGGGAATATACCGCCAGCCCTGGCGGCAGCCCTTCCGTGGCAGCACGCTTCAAGGCTTCGCTCAAGGCCGCAGGGCTGAGTAAGCGCAGCCTGGCATTGGGCGCGTAGTGCGCCTCCAGGGTGCCGGCGGCGCGCGGGGCTTGGGCATCCGGCGCCTGCATCGGCTGGCCTGCGGCTGCGGCCAAAGCCGTCGCATCCAGCATGCCGGGGCGCAACAACACCGGCACACCGCGGCTGCAGTCCACGATGGCGGACTCGATGCCGACCGCACAGGCGCCACCATCGACCACGGGCACCTGGCCGTCGAACTCGGCCAGCACGTGGGCAGCCAGGGTGGGGCTGACGCGGCCGAAGCGGTTGGCACTGGGCGCGGCCAAGCCGGGCACGCCCAGTTCGCGGGCGCGCGCCAGCACCTCGGCGAACACCGGGTGGGCCGGGCAGCGCAGGCCGATGGTGGGATGGCCGCCGGCCGCGGCCTCGGCCACGCCGGCGCGGCGCGGCACGATCACGGTCAGCGGGCCGGGCCAAAAGGCTTGCGTCAGGGCTTGGGCCACTGCCGGCCAATCGGCGGCAAAGGCTTGGGCCGCTTGGGCATCGGCCACGTGCACGATCAACGGGTGGTCGGCTGGCCGGCCCTTGGTGGCGAAGATCTGCGCCACGGCGCGTTCGTCGTCGGCGCGAGCGGCCAGGCCGTACACGGTCTCGGTAGGCAGGGCTACCAAGCCGCCGTCGGCCAGCAAGCGCGCTGCGCTGGGGGCGTCGATCAGGCTCACAGACCGTCCAGGGGCAGGCCCAGCCATTGCGCCGCTTGGCGTGCCTTGGCCAGCGCGGCTTCGGGCGTGGCCGCCGTGAGGGTCAGGTGGCCCATCTTGCGCGCCGGGCGGGGGCTGTGTTTGCCGTACAGGTGCAAATGCACGCCGGGCAAGGCCAGCACTTGCGCCCAGGGCGGCTCGTGCTGCTCGCCGGCGGCATTGAACCAAAGATCGCCCAGCAGGTTGAGCATCACCGCGGCGCTGTGCTGGCGCGGTTCGGCCAGCGGCAGGCCGGCCATGGCCCGCACTTGCAAATCGAACTGCGAGACATCGCAGGCGTCGATGCTGTAGTGGCCGCTGTTGTGCGGGCGCGGCGCCATTTCATTGGCCAGCAAACGCCCGTCTTCGAGCACAAAGAACTCGATGCACAGCACGCCCACGTAAGCAAAGGCCGCAGAGATGTCTCGGGCCCAGGCTTGGGCTTGCGCTTGCAGGGCCGGGTCGATGCCGGGGGCCGGCACCACCGTGGTGGCCAAGATGCCACCGACGTGCCAGTTGCGCTGCACGGGCAAGGTCACCAACTGACCATCGCGCCCACGGGCCACGATGACGCTCAGCTCGGCGGCCAGGGGCAGCAAGGCCTCCAGCACGCAGCGCACGCCGCCGAGTTCGGCGAAGGCGGCTCGCAACTCGTCGCGGCTGCGCACACGGCGCTGGCCCTTGCCGTCGTAGCCCATCGTGGCCGTTTTGAGGATACCGGGCAGCAGCGCGTCGGGTACGCCATCCACGTCAGCCGGGGTGTTCAGCACCGCGTGCGGGGCGCAAGGCACGCCGCTGGCCGCAAAGTGGGCCTTCTCACGGGCGCGGTCTTGGCACACGGCCACGGCGTCGCCGCCAGGGGCCACCGGCAGTTGCGTGGCCAGGCTGGACAGCACATGGGCCGGCACGTTCTCGAACTCGGTGCTCACGGCCGCACAGCGCGCAGACAGTTGGGCCAGGGCCTGCGGGTCGTCGTAGGCGGCTTGCAGATGCCAGTCGGCCGCCGCACCTGCAGGGCTGGCCGCATCGGGTTCGAGCACGGCCACGCGGTAGCCCAAGGTTTGAGCGGCATGCACAGCCATGCGGCCGAGCTGGCCGCCGCCCAACATGCCCAGCCAGCGGCCGGGTTCGATCGGCGCGGTCATCGCAGGTCCTGCGTCATGGCGCGCGCGGCAGCGGTTTGCGCCGCGCGGTAGGCCTGCAGCTGCGCTTGCAAGGCAGGGTCACTGCCGGCGAGCATGGCCACCGCGAACAGCGCGGCGTTGGCCGCACCGGCAGCACCGATCGCAAAGGTGGCAACGGGGATGCCTTTGGGCATCTGCACGATGGAGTGCAGGCTATCCACCCCCGACAAGTGCTTAGAGGCGACCGGTACGCCCAGCACCGGGACGGTGGTCTTGGCCGCCAGCATGCCGGGCAAGTGAGCGGCACCGCCTGCGCCCGCAATGATGGCCACGAGGCCACGGCCCAACGCGGCCTCGGCGTAGGCGAACATGTCGTCCGGCATGCGGTGGGCTGAAACCACCTGGGCTTCGAAGGGCACGCCGAACTCCGTGAGAATCGCGGCCGCTGCCTTCAGGGTCTCCCAGTCACTGCTGGAGCCCATGACCACGCCGATGCGTGGGTTCGTCGCGTTGCTCACTCGGGCATCCACGGTTGGCAAAAGAGCCTTGAATTTTAGGCGGCACGTCTCACCTGAGCGCATCCATGATCGATATCACCCTCCAAAACTTCGAAACCGAGCTGCTGTCCGGCAGCGTTGAGCAACCCGTGCTGCTGGACATCTGGGCGCCTTGGTGCGGCCCCTGCCGCACTTTGGGGCCGACGCTGGAGGCGCTGGAGGTGGCCTACCAGGGGCGCTTCACGTTGGCCAAGCTCAACGCCGACGAGGTGCCGGAGATCGCGAGCCAGCTGTCGCAAGCCTTTGGCGTGCGCTCGATCCCCTTCTGCGTGATGTTCAAAGGCGGCCAGCCGGTCGACGGCTTCGTGGGTGCGCTGCCTGAGTCACAGATCCGCGCCTTCCTCGACAAGCACCTGCCCTCGGCCGACGAGCTGGTCGCGGCGCAAGACGTGGAAGAGGCCGAGGCGCTGTTGGCGCAGGGCGACACCGACAGCGCGCTGGCGCGCTTGCAAGACGCGCTGGACGCCGACCCGAAGAACGAAATCGCCCGCTTTGATTTGGTGAAGGCCTTGATCGAACGCGGGCAACTCGAAGCCGCGCAAGCCGCGTTCGAGCCCGTGGCCGCCTTGGCCACCGACAAGATCACCCCGCACCAGCGCTTTGCGGCCCTGGGCCTGTGGTTGGCCGCTGCGCTGGCTGCGCGCAGCGCCGAC
>CAZAIR010000045.1:0-15242 GCA_964485225.1 uncultured Burkholderiaceae bacterium | reverse complement strand
GACCGCATGGTGCGCGAATCTGGCATCGAACCCATGCTCAAGAGCTGGCTCATGCTGGACAACCACGACGAGCAGCGCATCGCCACCCGCGTGCCCGACGAAGCCCAGCGCCGCCTCGCCCAGGTGCTGCAGTTCACCCTGCCCGGCGCCCCCAACATCTACTACGGCAGCGAGCTGGGCATGACCGGCGGTGGCGACCCCGAGATGCGCGCCCCCATGCGCTGGGACTGGGTGCGCGACGACAACCCCACCCTGCGCTGGACGAAGCAATTGATCCAGCTGCGCAAGCAACACCGCGCCCTGCGCGTGGGCGATTTCCGCTTGGTCGAAAGCAACCGGCTGTTCGCCTTCGAGCGCCACACCGACCGCGCCGCCGACACCGTGGTGGTGGTGATGAACCCCACGTCGCAGACGGTGCGCGAAACCGTGATGGTGGCCAACGCCAAGTTGATGAACAACTGGATGCTGGTCGACCAACTCGGCGGTGGCCTCAAGCAGCAAATCGTCACCGGCCTGCTGGACCTCGAACTGCCTCCCGGCGCCTTCCGCGTCTATGTGCCCGAGCTCAGCCCGGGCGGCGGTTACAGCGCCTACAAGCGCGTGCAGTAATCGGGGGGCAGCAGCGTGACCGATGCCCTTGACCCCCGTGTAGTCATGCACCCCCAAGCTGCGTTTTTCCGCGTCCAATCGGGGCTGGAAGGGGCACTTGTGCTGCGCCCCACTTTGAGCTGTACCAACGACAAGCGCGTGCAATGACTGTTCTCTCTCAATTGACCCGACTGCGGCCCTTTCTGATCGCCGCCAGCTTGATGGCCTGCACGCAGGTCCAGGCCCAGGCCGAATGGTTGCGCAACCTGGCCGAAGTGATGCGGGTCACCGCAGGCCACTCGCGCAGCACCGCACCCAGCGCCAAGTCCATTTGCAGCAACGCCCCCTTTGCCAACCGCGACCTTTACGTGCGCGGTAGCCTGAATGCCTGGGCTGCCGACGAGGCCTGGCGCATGCAATGGCGTTGCGACCACTACGAGCTCATCGCATCCCCAAAGGGCGAGCACACCTTCAAGCTCGCCGACGAGAACTGGAGCGCTGACGCCGACTTCGGCGGCGAGAGTGGCGCGCAGTTCCGCCCCGTGCGCAAGCCGCTGATGCCCCTCTTTGAGCGCGGCGCCCCCATCGGCATGGTGTTCGATGGCGGCCCCAAGCGCTTTCACCTCAGCTTTGACGGGCGCAAGCGCCCCTTCCTTCGCATGAGCGATTGCCAAGCCAAGCCCCCCTTGGGCGACACCCAACTGTTCCTGCGCGGCACCATGAACAACTGGGCCGCGCTGGATGACTATGCGCTGCGTTGGCATTGCGATGCCTACGTGCTCAACATCGATCTCAAGAACCGTCACGACTTCAAGATCGGCGACGCCAGTTGGAGCAAGCCCAGCATCGTGGCCGCCAATGCCAAGGGCGAAGCCGCCACCGAGGCCCAAGGCGGCACCGGCAACTTCACGCGCACCTTTGGCGGCGAACACACCGTGACCCTGCGTTTTGACGCCAAGGGCGTACCGCTCTTGTCCATCGGTCCACGCTCCTTTGTGGACGCCAACGCCAACGCCCTCACCGACCCGCTGGCCCTGAGCTTGCGTTTTGACTCTCGCAACCTCAGCCACAAAGCTCCTTTTGGTGCTCAACCGCTGGGCACCGAAATGGCTTTCGCGGTGCACGCTGCTCCCGGCGTGAAGCGCGCCACTTTGGTGATCGAGAAGCGCGAGTTGATCGGCAACCAAGAACAGCTCAACTACCGGCCACTGGCACGGGTGCCATTGAGCGCCAGCGCCGACGGCCAAGGCGGCGTGCGCTGGTCGGGTAACTACCGCTTCGCTGACGCCGCCGTCTACGGCTACTGGTTCGAAGTGGAAACCCCAACCGGCACCTACGCGCTGCAGAACAACCGCGACAGCATTTACTGGACGCGCGAAAAGGGTTCGATGGGCCCCGGCGTGGTCGAAGCCCTGCCCGAGAACCCGCAGCGCATCCGCCGCTACCGGCAAACCATCCACCTGCCCGATCTGCGCGTGCCCGCTTGGGCGCCCGACACCGTCTACTACTACGTGTTCCCTGAGCGCTTCCGCAATGGCAACAAGGCCAACGATCCCCAAGTGGGCCGGGACAAGTACCAGAACCACGGCATTGAGACCCACGCCAAGTGGATCGAGCGCCCGCATCGCCCCGGTGACAGCGGCGACGCCGTGTTCAACAACGACTTCTTCGGTGGCGACCTCGAAGGCATCATCCAAAAGCTCGATGACATCAAGGCCCTGGGGGCCAACACGCTGTACCTGACGCCCATCTTCCGCGCGGCCAGCAATCACAAGTACGACACCGGCGACTACAAGCAGATCGACCCCGCCTTCGGCACCAATGCCGACTTCAAACGCCTGAGCGCCGCGGCCGCCCAGCGCGGCATGCGTGTGGTGCTGGACACCTCGCTCAACCATGTGGGCTCTGACTCGCCCTACTTCGACCGCTTCGGCAACTTTGGCGGCAAAACCGGTGCCTTTGCTGGCGGCAAGCCCAACCCGGCCAGCCCTTACTACAACTGGTTCCTGTTCGACGCCACGCAAACCGACCCCAACAAGCAGTACCAAGGCTGGGTGGGCGTGGCCGACCTGCCCGAGTTGAACAAAGACAGCCCCGGCTGGCGTGCCTATGCCTATGGCAACCCTGACTCGGTCACCCGCCATTGGCTGCGCGAAGGCGCCGCCGGCTGGCGCATGGACGTGGCCCCCTGGGTGAACGACAACTTCTGGCGCGAGTGGTCTGCGGTGGTAAAGCAAGAGAACCCACAGGCCTTGACCGTGGCCGAAACCTGGTTCGACGCCAGCAAGTATTTCTTGGGCGACACCTTCGACTCGACCATGAATTACATCTTCCGCAACGCCGTGCTCGACTACGCGGCGGGCGGCAAAGCCACGACCATCTACCCCAACCTGGAGCTGACGCGCGAGGCCTACCCCACGCCCATGTTGCAGGCCAACATGAACCTGCTGAGCACCCACGATCAAGCGCGCGCGCTGCACGCTTTTGGCATCAAGGGCAACCCGCACACCGACGCCGGCACCGACCCCGCCGCGCTGGCCGAAGCCAAGCAACGCCTGCTGCTGTCGGTGCTGTTCCAGGTCGGTTTCCCCGGCGCCCCCACGGTCTATTACGGTGATGAAGTGGGCGTTGGCGGCGGGGACGACCCCTACAACCGCGCCACCTACCCTTGGGCCGACGAGGGCGGCCAGCCCGACCTGCAACTGCGCGCGCAGTTCCAACGACTGCTGAGTTTGCGCAACGCCCAACCCGTGCTGCGCCGCGGCAGCCTCAGTGCCCCGCTGCTGCTCACCGACAACGTCATCGTGTTGCACCGCCAGCTCGGCAACCAACATGCGCTGGTCCTGATGAACAACAGCAAGGCTGAAGCCCCCATCACCGTGACCCTGCCCGCTGGCCTGCCCGGCGCTTGGGTGGACGCCCTGGGCGGCCCAGCCGCCAGCGCCCGCAACGGTCAGCTCACTCTGACCCTACCGCCGCTGTTCGGGCGCGTGTTGCTCAGCCAACCTTGACCTTGCCTGGCCTGGCCTCGCGCCAGGCCACCTCCCATGCAAGTCCATCCCTTCGGCCAGACCGGCCTTGACGTGACGCGCCTGGGCTTCGGCGCCATGCACTTTGACGGCATCGACGACGAGGCCGAGGTGGGCCGCCTGCTCAACGGCGCGCTCGACCTGGGGCTGCGCGTCATCGACACCGCACGCGGCTACGGCCGCAGCGAAGCGCGCATCGGTCAGCACCTGGCGCACCGCCGACACGACTTCGTGCTGAGCACCAAGTTCGGCTACGGCGTGGACGGCGTGCCCGACTGGACCTACCCCTGCATCGTGCAAGGCGTGGAGCGCGCGCTGCGCCTGCTGCGCACCGACGTCATCGACATCGGCCACCTGCACAGCTGCCCCTTGCCGGTGCTTCAGCGCGGTGAGGTGTCAGAGGCCCTGGCCGACTGCGTGCGTGCCGGCAAGCTGCGCGTGGCCGCCTACAGCGGCGAGAACGCCGAGTTGGCCCATGCCCTGGCCGACGCACGCTTTGCCAGCGTGCAATGCAGCCTGAGCCTGACCGACCCGGCTGCCCTGCAGGCGGTGGCCAGCACCAGCAAGGGCGTGCTCGTCAAACGCGCGCTGGGCGGCCTGGGCTGGGCCCGCACGCAGCGGCCTGACGACTTTTGTGAAGGCCAGTACTGGGACCGCTGGCAAGCCCTGGGCCTACCCGATCTCGGGCTGCCCTGGCCCGATCTCGCACTGCGCTACGCCGCCCATCAACGCGGCGTGCACTGCGTGCTCCTGGGCAGCAAAAGCTTGGACAAGTTGCAAGCGGCCATCCGGGCCATTGAGCAGGGCCCGCTGCCCGCTGACACCCTGGCCGCCGTGGCCGCTGCGCAGACGCGGGCCGGTGCAGCCCGGTGGCCAGGCTTGGTCTAAGTCAGCGAGCCTCGGTCAGCGGCGGCAGGCTGCGCCAACGCTGCACGCCTTGCTGCACAAAGCCCTCCATCAGCTTTTCGCGGCGCAGCTTGTACATGGCGCGGCTGAGGGCCCCACGCAGCTCCGGCGTGTTACAGGCTGATTTGTGGCTCAGCGCCAGGTGCAACTGCTCCTGCGCCACCGGCGGCTGCAGGGCGCGCAAGCCCTTGATGCCCAAGCGGCCGATGAAGGCCTCGGCCGGGCTGTCTTCGTACAAGAGGTAGTCGCCCCGGCCCAAGTCGAGCATGCGCAAGGCTTGCTCCAGCGAGGCCACACGGGTGATGGTCAAGCGCTCGCGCATGAAGCGATCGAACTCCTCACCGAAGCTGTTGTTCACCACCGTCAGGCCCTGGCGCTTCACCAGATCCTCCCAGCGGCGGTAGGTCAAGGGACGCGCTTCGCGCACCAGCACCACCGAGCGCGTCTCGCGGAACGCCGGGTACACATAGTCCAAGTACTCAGTGCGCGGGAAGTTGAAAAAGGCGCCGGCGATCAAATCAACCCGACCTGCCCGCGCCTCCTCCTGCACACGGCTCCAGGGGCCCACGTGGCGCACTTCGATGGGCACACCGATCTCCTGGGCCAGCCAAGCCATCAACAGCGCATTGGCCCCTACCAAATGGTCTGATTCAGCACTCTCGCGCCACAGGTAAGGGGCGTACTGCGGGTTGCCCGAGGCCACCAAGCCGGTGCACGCCAGCGGCGTCGTGGCCAAGGACGTAGAACCCTGGTTGGCAGCCGCTAGCGGCAAGACCACCAACGCCATCGCCGCACCCACCACCCAACGTACAGCCCGCGCAACGTACCCGGGAAGCTGATCGGCCATGAGCGGTCTAGAGGCGGAGGAAGTCTTGTTGAAAGCCATGCACACACGTTATCACTTGCGAATAAATTCGCGAAAGATCGGCGCCTTGGCGGGGCAACAACGCGGACTGAACGTGAAAAATGCACTCGCCAACCCGCGTGTTGGCACTCAACGGCGCAAAGTGAGCACCACTGTGCTGGCGACCTTGGGTGGGGCCGTCCACATCCAACAGTAGGTGTTGGCCTCGGCCGGGACAAAGCGCTGGGTCAATCCGCGCGTTTGATGCCGCTTGGCGGCGTAAAACACCTGACGCCCGATGTGATGGTGGATGTTGAAGGCCATCGGTTGGCTGCTGGTGAAACGCCAATGGACCCCCTGGCCACCTTGCAGCGCACCACACACCTCCAGAACCTGCCCCGGTGCCACCTCGCGGTGGAGATCGAAACGCTGGTGCTGGCCCCAATCGATGGTCACCACGTCTGCAGCCCCCCAGGCGGCAGCCGGCAGACAAAACAAAGCGGCGAGCGCTCGTCGCCGACCCCTCGCCCACCGCAGTTGAAGGCCACCCCGGGTGGGGCAGTGCTTGGCTGTAGTGGTCATGCAGTTGTGCAAAGGCATGCCACATCATGCCGTGTGGTGCTGAGCCCCATGGCCGGCCAACAGCAAATGGGGCAGCCGCTCCGACAGTGCGGGTACCCACGCAGCACCACCCGCCAAACGCTGGTCGTGCGCGTAATCGGCGTGCACGCGCAGCCGCCAATGTGGGCGACCTTGGGCTTGCGCCAGCGCAGCCACCACCTCGGCAAAGTGCCAACCCTCGTCGGCATTGCTGTCCACGTGGTGCAGCCCCGGCTGGCACAGCAAAGCCAACAGCGCTTGCGCGGTGTCGGACATGAAGGAGCAAGCCAGGCGCCAAGCGCGGCTGGCCGCCACCTCGCCGTGCTGGGCCTGCCATGCGTCCAGCGTGCGCAGCATGTTGTTGCCGACCGCATCGGGGTCGATCTGCCACCCAATGCGCACCACGCTCGCCCCTGGATGCGCCGCCATCACCGCGTCTTCCAGCGCCACCTTGCTGCGGCCATAGGCATCCTGAGCGGTTCGTACATCGTGCAAACCATGCGGCCCATCGGGCAGGTGATGGAAAACCATGGCGGTGCTGGTCACCCCGAACGCCAAACCACGCGCTGCAGCCATGCGCGCCAAAGCGGCGGAGGGCTCAGCAGGCGCCATGGCCAGATGCAGAACGGCATCCGGCCGCAGGGCCTCCAAGTGCCGCTCGGCGCGGTCACCGGCCTCGAAGGGCAGGCTACGGTGATCCCACCCCAGCACCGCATGCCCCTGCGCCCGCGCGGCACGGGCCACGACGGGAGCTAGGGTGCCGGTGAGGCCGGTGATGAGCAGGCGCATCAGGCCTTATTGCGAACGACAGTACTGCCCAATGAACTGCGCGTGGTCGGGCATCACATCGACACAGCGCGCAATCACTTCCCGAACGCCCTCCAGATAGGCCGCCGTCTCGTCCTCGGGATGCAGCATGGTCAAAGGATGCGTGCTGTCAGCATGCCAACCTTGCCCCTCCATCACCTGCAACCAAGCCACTTCCGAGAACAACTCGTTGTTGAATCTCACGATTCGGCCATGCGTCTTATACAAGGATAGCTTTTGCTGCAGGGTTTCCGGAATACTCATTTCTGCGAGCTTTCTCCAGAATGGCTGCGGGCGCCTATTCAAGCGGTAGTGCAAGATGACGAAATCTCGCACACTTTCATAGTTGAACTTATTCTGCCGATTGAATTCTTCGATGTCGACATCGCTGAAGTTTGAATCGGGGAAAAAGTCGATAAGCAACTGGATGGTTGCCTGTATCAGATGGATGCTGGTTGACTCCAATGGCTCCAAAAAGCCGCTGGCCAAGCCCACACCCACGACGTTTTTGTGCCAAGCACTTTCGCGCATACCGGTACGGAAGCGCAGCAAACGGGGATCAGCCAAAGGCTTGCCATCCAAATTCTGGAGCAACACGTGGGCCGCCTCGTCTTCGCTGATGGCGGCACTGCAAAACACATGGCCGTTACCAATGCGGTGTTGCAGGGGAATTCGCCATTGCCAGCCAGCATCACGTGCTGTTGCCCGTGTGTAAGGTGTCAAGGGCGAAACGGACTCGCAGGGAACAGCCCAAGCGCGATCGCAAGGTAGCCAATGCGACCAATCCACGAATGGAACGCCCATGGCTTTCCCGAGCAAAAGCGCTGAGAAGCCGGTGCAATCAATGAACAACTGCCCCTCAATACGGCGTTGATCACGCAGTCGAAGGGCGGCAACCCGACCCGTTTGAGGGTCGGTCTCCACCTCCTCAATCTCACCATCCAAGCGAGTCACGCCACGAGATTCAGCCACCTCGCGGAGGTACAGGGCGTAAGCTGATGCATCGAAGTGATAGGCATGAGCGATATCACCGATTGGTGAGTTCGGTGGGTCTGCCTGGGCTGGCATGAATTTATTGGCCAGCGCAGCCATACGGGTTATGGAGTACGAGCCCAAGTCTGCAGCACGGCCCTTGGCCCTCATGCGCCGCCAATGGTGCTCAAAGGGCACCTGCCATAGATCCTGACCCACCCGACCAAAGGCGTGCATATAACGCTCGCCTTCTGCCCCCCAATTCACGAACTCGATGCCCAACTTGAAACTACCGTTGGTTCGACGCAGAAAATCCGCCTCATCCAACTGCAGCGCTTGGTTGAAGCGTTGAATCATCGGGATGGTGGCTTCACCAACGCCAACAGTGCCAATCTGACTCGACTCCAGCAGCGTTACGGCGATGCGACCACGGAAAACTGTTGCCAACGCGCAGGCTGTCATCCACCCCGCAGTACCGCCACCGGCAACAACCACTTGCTTGATTCCACCAGGGTTCATGCTGAAACTCGTCATCCGTTCTGCGATCCAAAGGATCTGAATAAAAAAAGCCCGCCGGCCACAAGTGCACCGACGGGCCACGCCTAAACGGCGGTCCTGATTAGAGCTTGTAGTTGATGCCCATCAGGTAAGTCTTGCCATAGGTCTCTTTGCGAGTGGGGTTGTTGCGATCGGTCGTGTACTGCTGGAATTTCGCGTTGTTCACGTTGTTCGCTTGGAACAGCACCGACAGGCCCTTCAACCAACCCTGGCTCACTTCGTAACCAATTTGGAAATCGGCCACGGTCTCGCCCTTGATGAAGGTGTACTCCTTGTCGTCCTTGTAGTCCGAAACCTCACCCAGGAAGTCCGAACGCTGGCGCGCAGCAAAGGCCACTTGGAAGCCCCAACGCTCGAAGTAAATGCGAGCGTTGTTGACCTTGCGTGACAAACCAGGCAGGGGCACGGTCACGATGCTGCCATCGCAGTTGCCGATACCGCTGCAGGGCAGATCGATCGCGCTGCGGGTGTTGGAGTGGTTCAGCATCACGCCGAAACCTTCCAACGGCTTCCACACCATGCCCAGGGGCACGTTCACAGCAAGCTCAATACCGCGGATGCTGCCGCCATTGCCATTCAGCGGCTGCGACAAGATGCCGACGCGCGGGTTAGGCACTTGGGCAGAGACCGGCGGCAGAACCGTGTTGGGCGTCAGGAAGTTCGTGAAATCGAACTGGCGACCCAGGCGCACAACGTAGCTAGACAGCTGCTTGTTGAACACGGCTGCGCTGACATAGCCCTTGCTGCCGAAGTACTGCTCCAGCGACAAGTCGATCGCGTTGGCGCGGAACGGCTCCAACTCGGGATTGCCACCGCTGGAGCGGAGCACCTTGATCGGTTGCGAGTTATCCACCCCCGGCGCGTCGATGTTGGCGCGCATTTCGCTCATCTTGGGACGGGCCAGTACGCGACCCAGACCGAAGCGCAGAACGCGATCGCCGCCGAGGTCCATGTTCAAGTTCAGGCTGGGCAGGAAGTCCGTGTAGGACTTACCGCCACTGACGGACTGGCAGGTTTGAGCGGTGGCGCCCAAGCAGCGACCCGAGTCATTGACGAAGCCAACCGAGGTTTGATCGGTGTCAACCAACTGCACGCCAGCGTTACCCGAGACAGGCAGACCGAACCATTCGGTATCCAGATTGGCCTTCACGAATGCCGTCGTCACTTCTTCCTTCACGCCCCAGGTGCGGTTGATCACCGCGCCGTAGGTGTTGGGGCGCAGTGCATAGACCGTGCCCAACGAACCGCGGGGGTCCCAGGTCATGACAGGGATGCCGCCGGCGGTGGTGACACCAGCGCCGGGCGCCGTGACAGCAGCGTAGGGGTCGGTGGCGCCGCGGAGGACCAAGAAGCCCTCTTCAGTGCTGGCCGTCTTGTCGCGCGTGACTGCGCTCACACCGATCTCCACGGAGTTCACCGTGTTGAACCAGTTGACATTGATTTCGTTGCCCAGGCGCACCGAGCGGATGTGGTCGCCGATGCGAGGCGCAGCCACATAACCAGCTTGCGGCGATGCCGGGCCACCACCCCAACCCATGACGTCCGTCAAGCGGGCGACATTGGGATCCGAGTAGTTCCTGCCCGGCTTGAACTGCAGGTCAGCATGGTTGCTGCCGGTAAAGCCCGTCCACGAAATGGTGTCCAACGCAGCGGGGTTCAGCTTGCCGTCACCCGGCACGCCAGCGGTGGTTTCGTAGCGCGAGCCCACCTTGGTGACCTTGGACTCGGCCACGTCGCCATACAGCGTGAAGCCGTCGCCCTTCCAGCGCGCATTCAAACCAACAGCATTGAGCTTGTCGTCCGTGCCTTCATTGTGGTTGCGCACCACGCCCTTGAAGTTGTTGACCGTGCCGCTTGTGGCAAAGCCATTCGCATCAACGGTTGCGGCGGTCAAACGAGGAGCGCCACGGTAGTTGTGCGGATCCGAACTGCCACCCACGAAGCCCTCAATGCCCTTCTTGAAGAAGGCCTGACGACCGCGTGAGTAGAAGAAGTCCACAACCGTCTCGAACTCTTTAACGGGTCGGAACTGCAGCACGCCCATGGCGCCATCACGGGTCTGGTTCGTGTACTCCGTGTCACGACCAAAACCACCGGGCACTTTGACCATGCGGTCTGCGGTCGCGGGGTTGTTGTCATGATCGAACGGCACTTCAGGCGACCAGCCACCCCAGGTGTTGATCTTGGGCTGCGAAGCACCTTGTTCGGTGAACCGAGCGAAGCCCAAAGCAACGCCGACCTTGCGGTCAAAGAACTGGTCCACATAAGAGAAGGACTTGCGATCGCCAGTACCCTCACCGTTGGGCACGCCGTTTTCGATGCCAGTGCGTTGCTCGCGGTAGTTCACCGCGGCCGTCATCTTCCTGAAGTCCAGGGGACGCAGGGTGCGCAGGTCGATGGTGGACGACAAACCTTGGCCCACCAGTGCCGCATGGGGCGTCTTGTAGACCAACACCTGGGACAGCAACTCACCCGGATACAGGTCAAAGTCAACGCCACGGCTGTCGCCAGACGAGGCGACTTCACGGCCGTTCAACAGGCCACCGTTGAAGTCCGGCGACATGCCACGAACGCTGATTTGCTGCGCCTTGCCGGAGCCCCGGTTGCGCTGAGCGGCAACGCCGGGCAGACGTGCCAACGAGTCAGCAACGCTGGGGTCTGGCAACTTGCCGATGTCTTCCGCAGAGATCGCTTCCACGATCGTGTCGCGGCTCTTCTTAGCGGAAATCGCGTCTTCGATGCCCTTGCGGATACCGGTCACGACAACGGTTTCGAGTTGTTGAGCTGGCTGCGTTTGGGCAAAAGCAGCGCTCGAGGCAGCCACCAACACCAAACAACCAGCCGTCACGGCATTGACCCTGAACAGGCCTTGCCCGCCGCGAGAACTTTTCATGCTTCGCACTCCTAAGCTGTGGGAAAACAACGTGCCGCAGGCCGAGCCCACCTCGGAATGCGCACGTAACGGGGATGAACCGAAACAATTTTGTACTAAAACTAGATGGCGCTCCAGCGCCCATCTGGGCCCAGAACCGCGGGTTTGCGAGCGATTTCGTCGGTTATTGGCGACGTTTCAAGGGATTGCCCGCTCAGTAGAAACCCGTAATACGGTGAAACCCGGGGCACATTTTTTTCGCCATGAGTAGCAAAACTACAGCTGGTTGAGCCGCAGAGCCGGGTAGGAGTTGGCACACAGCCTGGCTGACCGCGCCGTCGCCACAGCGGCGCCATTTGCTGGCCTTGCGTCGTTACCGACGCACCAAGTAAGGCAGTCCAGCGCGGTCCAGAGGCCCTCAGCCGGCCGGCAGGCTGGGGCAAGCCGCGGAGACTGAAGCCAGCCCCTTGCGAACGATTGGCGGCGGCGCGCCGGGAGCCGCAGCAACCCAGCCTGCGACGGCCTCAAAGACCCGCGCAGCAGCGCCGGGTTGATCAGCGGAGCGCTGCAGACATTCAGCCACCCACGAGGATTCCAAGTGCGCTCAGCGCGCGACCAGTCGCGAGCGATGGCCCGCACCCGCTCTGCCTGGAACCAGCAGCGGTGAAGGCCCCAGCCATGGCCTGAAACAACAAAAAAGGGGAATGACGGGACTGCTGCAGGGCAAGCCTTAACGAGCCCCCAGCGAAGTCACTGACAAGGGATACAGGGCGATCCCGACCTGTTCAGCCGCGAGCGCCAAGCCCCTGCAGGGCAAGCGCCAGACGGCTCAGCGCGGCGTTTGCGCCAGCGCTTGGGCGGCGCCATCCAGCGCCACCAGGGTGTCGGTGATCAGCGGCGTCGGCACCGGACGGAGGTAACCAGCGAAGCGACCTTTGGCTTCAAAGCGCTCCCGGAAGGCCGAGCGGCCGAAGCGATCGCCCAAGCGCGGCACGATGCCGCCTCCGATGAACACGCCCCCCACCGCACCGAAGGTGAGCGCCACCGAACCTGCAAAGCCGCCCAACATGGCACAGAAGGTGTCCAGCGTGCGCCCGGCCAGGGCGTCATCATCTGCCAGCGCACGCTCCACCAACCATTTGCCGTCAACGTCGGCCACCGCTCGTTCACCCGTCACAGCCGCTACCGCGCGGTACAGCACCGGCAAGCCGATGCCCGACAAAAAGCGCTCAGCCGACACATGCGGGAACTCGCGGCGTGCAGCGCCCAACAAGGCAGCCTCAAAGTCGTCAGCCGGCGCCAAGGTGGCATGACCACCCTCACCGGCAATGGCCCGCCAGCCTTCAGCACAAGGCACCAAGCCGGCCACACCCAAGCCCGTGCCCGGCCCCACCACAGCCATGGCCGCACCCCAGTTGGGGTCAGGCGTCTCGCCGTGGGTGTGCACCCATTGGCCGGGACGCAGGCGCGGCAAGCTGAGCGCCAGAGCCTCGAAGTCGTTCAGCACCAGCATGGTCTGCACACCCAACTGCTGGGCCATGGCCGCACGGCTGAAGCTCCAACTGCTATTGGTGAAGCGAACGGCATCACCCACCACTGCCGTGGCGACGGCAAAGGCAGCGCTTTGGGGCTGGTGCTGGCCATCGACGAAACCCGCGGCAGTCAAGCCAGCAAGGTAGGCCCGCACGGCATCGATCAGCGCAGGGTACTCGGCCACCGCCAAGGTGCGAATGTGCTGCGGAGGCACGTTGGGGCCGGCCATCCAGGCGAACCGAGCGTTGCTGCCGCCGATATCGGCCAGCAGCCACGGGAACGCCGCTCCCGACACAGCGGGAGTAAGGCCGACAGGGAGGCTGACGCGATCGAGCATGTGAGCGCAACGCACCGAAACGGAACGCGGGCAAGCTAAGAATCGACGCACGGTAGCAAAACTACAGAGTCAGAGCAAGAGGACCGCCACCAAGGCATCCCCCACATTCACAGGCCAGCGCACCTGCAAATACTTGTTGCAGCGGCGCTTAGCGCCAGAACGATGCCGAAAAAGGCGCTCGATCGACTCCAGATCGACTTGTAGTTTCACTACAAAGCATCGGGCAGACCCTGGGAAGCATGTCACTCAATCCCCTATGGAGGGTGTTGATAATGAGCTTCCGTAATTCCACAACACACGGCCCAGCCCTTGGTGGTGGGGCCGGCCAGGCCTGCCATGAGCTTTGACCGCCCCCGCCTGCTGGCCGACATCGGCGGCACCTACGCCCGCTTTGCGCTGGAAACCGAGCCGGGTGAGTTCACGCAGGCGCAATCACTGCGCTGCGCCGAGCACCCCGACTTCCACGCCGCCGTGCGCGCCTACCTCGACAGCCTGCCCGGCAGCACCAGTGCTGGGGTGGACGAGCGCGTGGCGCACGCCTGTGTAGCCATTGCCAACCCGGTCGAGGGCGACCGGGTGCGCATGACGAACTACCACTGGCAGTTCAGCATCGAAGAAATGCGCCAGCGCCTGGGTCTGGAAACGCTGGTGGTGGTGAACGACTTCACCGCACTGGCCATGGCCTTGCCGCGCTTGAAGAAGCAAGAACGCCAACAAGTAGGCGGCGGTAACGCGGCGGCGCAGGGCGTGATCGGCGTCATCGGCTCGGGCACCGGCTTGGGCGTTTCGGGCCTGATCCCGAGCGGCGACGGCTGGATCGCGCTGGGCACCGAAGGCGGCCACACCAGTTTCAGCCCACGGGATGAGCGCGAAATCGCCATCCTGCGCTACGCCTGGCGCGAGTTTTCGCACGTGTCGTTCGAGCGCTTGCTCAGCGGCTCGGGCATGGCGCTGATTTACCGCGCCCTGGCCGAGTTGCACGGCGTGAAGGCGCCGCTGCGCACCGCGCCCGAGATCACGCAGGCCGCACTGGAATCCAACGACGCCCTGGCCGCCGAAACGGTGGAGGTGTTTTGCGCGCTGCTCGGCACCGCCGCGGGCAACCTGGCGGTGACGCTGGGCTCGCTGGGCGGCGTGTTCGTGGGCGGCGGCATCGTGCCGCGCCTGGGGCCCTACTTCGAGCGCTCGCCGTTCCGCCGCCGCTTTGAAGAGCGCGGCCGCTTCAGCGAGTACGTGGCCAGCATCCCCACCTTCGTGATCACCGCCGAGCAGGCCACCTACAAGGGCGCCAGCGCCATCCTGGAAAGCCAGCTGCGCAAGCTGCAAACCAGCCCAGGCGCGGCCATCCTGAACCAGATCCGCCGCGCCAAGCCGCAGCTGACGCCCGCCGAGCAGCGCGTGGCCGAGCAGGTGCTGGCCCGCCCGCGCGCGGTGCTGAGCGACCCGATTGCGGAGATCGCCAAAGCCGCCGGCGTCAGCCAGCCGACCGTGATCCGCTTCTGCCGCAGTTTGGGCTGCGAGGGCCTGAGCGACTTCAAGCTGCGCCTGGCCTCGGGCCTGACCGGCACCGTGCCCGTCACCCACACCAAGGTGACCGAAGACGACAGCATGGTGGAGCTGGGCGCGAAGGTGCTGGGCAACACCGCCAGCGCCATCCTCCAGGTGCGCAGCCAGCTCAACCGCGAAACGATCGACCGCGCCACCGACATCCTGATGCAAGCGCGGCGCATCGACTGCTTCGCCGCCGGCCACTACGGCGTGGTGGCCCAGGACGCACAGTTCAAGTTCCTGCGCTTTGGCGTGCCCAGCAGTGCCTACACCGAGCCGCGCCTGGCGCAGCTGGCCGCGCAGGTGCTGGGCCATGGCGATGTGGCCTTGATTGTGAGCAGCGCCGGCAAGTTGCCCGAGCTGCTGGAGGTGGCCGAAACCGCCCGCGCCCGCGGTGCCAAGGTGATTGCCATCACCGCCAGCCAAAGCCCGCTGGTGCGCAAGGCCGATGTGGCGGTGCTGGTCGACCACCTCGAAGACGTGGCCACCCACCTGCCCATGGTGGGCCGCATCCTGCACCTGCTGGTGATCGACATCCTGGCCGTGGGCCTGGCGATGCGCCGCGGCGCCGTGGAGCGCGAGGTGATCGAAGCGCTGGACGAGAACGCCGACCCGATGGCCTTGCGCGGCGCCCGCGCGGCGGCACCG
>CAZAIR010000044.1:9034-15599 GCA_964485225.1 uncultured Burkholderiaceae bacterium | reverse complement strand
AAGCCGGTGTCCACTTCGGTCACCAAACCCGCTTCTGGAACCCCAAGATGGCCCCGTTCATTTACGGCCATCGCAACAAGATCCACATCATCAACCTGGAAAAGAGCCTGCCGGCCTTCCAGGATGCACTGAAGTTTGTGCGCGGTGTGTCGGCGAAGCGCGGCAACATCCTGTTTGTGGGCACCAAGCGCCAAGCGCGCGAGATTGTTGCCCTGGAAGCCCAGCGTGCCGGTATGCCCTTCGTTGAGCAGCGTTGGCTGGGCGGCATGTTGACCAACTTCAAGACCGTCAAGGGCTCGCTGAAGAAGCTCAAAGAAATGCAGGCCAGCAAGGAGGCCGGTACCGAGCCGAAGATCAAGAAGGAAGCCTTGATGTTCGATCGTGACATCGCCAAGCTGGAGAAGAACATCGGCGGCATCCAAGACATGGCTGCGCTGCCCGACGCCTTGTTCGTGATTGACGTCGGCTATCACAAGATTGCTGTTGCTGAAGCCAAAAAGCTGGGCATCCCTGTGATCGCCGTGGTGGATACCAACCACTCGCCCGAGGGCATCGATTACGTGATCCCCGGCAACGACGACTCGGCCAAGGCCATCGAGCTGTACGCCCGTGCCATGGCTGATGCCGTGCTTGAAGGCCGTGCCAACGCCACCACCGAGTTGGCCCAAACCGTGGCCGCCGCTGGTGATGAGTTCGTTGAGGTCAGCGAAGGCGCGTAAGCCCCTCCGTCCCGATCAGATCGAAGGGGCTGCAAGGCCCCTTTTTTCCACCTAAGTTTTTGGAGTTGAAGAACATGGCTGCAATCACCGCAAGCATGGTCGCCGAGCTGCGCGGCCGTACCGACGCCCCCATGATGGAGTGCAAGAAGGCGCTCACCGAGGCCGAGGGCGACATGGCCCGCGCTGAAGAAATCCTGCGCGTTAAGTTGGGCAACAAGGCCGGTAAAGCCGCATCGCGCGTGACCGCTGAGGGCGTCATCGCTGCTGCAGTGGCCGGCAACGTGGGGGCTGTCATCGAAGTCAACTGCGAAACCGACTTCGTCAGCAAGAACGACGCGTTCTTGGCCTTCGCCAATGCGCTGGCGACGCTGGTGGCAGAGCACAACCCCGCTGACGTCGCCGCCTTGAGCGCGTTGCCCTTGTCGCAAGAAACGTTTGGCCCGACGGTTGAAGACGTGCGCAAGGGTCTGATTGGCAAGATCGGCGAGAACATGACCATCCGTCGCTTCCAGCGCTACGCCGACAGCGGCAAACTGGCGCATTACCTGCATGGCGTGCGCATCGGCGTGCTGGTGGCGTTTGATGGCGATGAAGTGGCCGCGAAGGATGTGGCCATGCACGTTGCAGCGATGAAGCCCGTGGCCCTGAGCAGCGCCAATGTGCCGGCCGATCTGATCGAGAAAGAGCGCAAGATCGCTGCCGAGAAGGCCGCTGAGTCGGGCAAGGCCGCCGAGTTCCAGACCAAGATGGTCGACGGCGCAGTGCAGAAGTACCTGAAAGAGGTCTCGCTGCTGGACCAAGTCTTCGTGAAGGCCGCTGATGGCAAGCAAACCGTTGGTGCCATGCTCAAAGAAAAGGCCACCACGGTGAAGGCTTTCACCCTGTACGTGGTGGGCGAAGGCATCGAGAAGAAGGTGGACGACTTTGCTGCCGAAGTGGCCGCCCAAGTGGCCGCTGCCAAGGGCCAGTAAGCCCTGCTGATGCAGTTCTGAAGGGCGCCCAAGTGGCGCCCTTTACACTGGTGAAACCCCTCGAAAGACGCTGTCATCCATGCCTGCTCACAAACGCATCCTGTTGAAACTTTCTGGCGAAGCCTTGATGGGCGACGACGCTTACGGCATCAACCGCGCGACGATCGTGCGCATGGTGCGTGAGATCCAGGAAGTGACGCAACTGGGTGTGGAAGTGGCGGTGGTGATCGGTGGCGGCAACATCTTCCGGGGTGTAGCGGGCGGATCGGTTGGGATGGACCGTGCTACAGCCGATTACATGGGCATGCTGGCCACCGTGATGAACGCGCTGGCATTGGCTGACACCATGCGCCAGGAGGGTATGACTGCCCGCGTGATGTCGGCCATTGGCATCGAACAAGTGGTGGAGCCCTACGTTCGTCCGAAGGCATTGCAGTACCTGGAAGAGGGCAAGGTTGTCATCTTCGGCGCCGGCACCGGCAACCCGTTTTTCACGACCGACACGGCCGCCGCGCTGCGCGGCGCCGAAATCGGTGCGGAGATCGTGCTCAAGGCCACCAAGGTCGATGGCGTCTACACCGCCGATCCCAAGAAGGATCCCAACGCCACCCGCTACAGCAGCCTCTCGTTCGACGAGGCGATTGCCAAGAATTTGGCGGTACTGGATGCCACCGCCTTCGCGCTGTGCCGCGACCAAAAGCTGCCCATCCGGGTCTTCAGCATCTTCAAGCCCGGTGCCCTCAAGCGCGTGGTGTTGGGCGAAGACGAGGGCACGCTGGTGCACGTTTGAATCCCATTGGGAAGGACCACAACATGACGACCGCTGACATCAAGAAGAACGCTGAAGCCAAGATGGCCAAGTCCATCGAAGCTTTCAAAGGTGAACTGCAAAAGATCCGCACGGGCCGTGCCCACCCAGGCATCCTGGACCAGGTGCAGGTTGATTACTACGGCTCGATGGTGCCGATCTCGCAAGTGGCCAACGTCAGCTTGCTGGATGCCCGCACGATCAGCGTGCAGCCCTGGGAAAAGGGCATGGGTGCCAAGATTGAAAAGGCCATCCGCGAGAGCGACCTGGGCCTGAACCCAGCCAGCCAAGGCGACCTCATCCGTGTGCCGATGCCACCGCTGAGCGAAGAGCGCCGCCGTGACTTGACCAAGGTGGTCAAGAACGCCGCCGAAGATGCCCGTGTGGCCATCCGCAATCTGCGCCGTGACGCCAACGAGCAGGCCAAAAAGCTGCTGAAGGACAAGGCCATCACGGAAGATGACGAGCGCCGAAGCCTGGACGAGATGCAAAAGCTGACCGACCGCACGATCGCCGAGATCGACAAGCTCATGGCGTCCAAGGAAGCAGAAATCATGGCCGTTTGACCATGGCGCAAGACGGCGCGGTACCGCGCCACATCGCCATCGTCATGGACGGCAACGGCCGCTGGGCCAAGAAGCGCTTGTTGCCGCGCTTCTTCGGTCACAAGGCCGGGGTCGATGCCGTGATGCGCGTCGTGCAGGCCTGCATCGATCGGGGTGTGGAGCACCTTACGGTGTTTGCTTTCTCCTCCGAAAACTGGAAGCGTCCGAGCGACGAGGTCTCAGGCCTGATGGGTTTGGTGCTGGCTGCGGTCAGTCGATACCTGGCCAAGATGGGTGACATGGGTGTGAAGATCCACGTCATCGGCGACCGGGACGCTGTGTCCGAGAAGCTGCGAGAAGCCTGGACTGCTGCGGAAGAGGCCACCGCCCACAACAGCAAGTTGGTGCTCAATGTGGCTTTCAACTACGGAGGGCGGTGGGACATCGTGCAGGCCGCGCGCAAAGCGATCCTTGCTGGCTTGGCGCCGGATGACCTGACCGAAGCCAGTCTGGGGGCGCACTTGGCTTTGGCCCATGCGCCCGACCCTGACCTGTTCATCCGCACTGGCGGCGAGGTGCGCATCAGCAACTTCATGCTGTGGCAAGTCGCTTACTCTGAGTTTGTCTTTTCCGACTGTTTGTGGCCAGACTTCGGGGCGCAGCAGTTGGACGAGGCCATTGCGGCTTACCGAGATCGAGATCGCCGTTTCGGCGGCGTCAAAGGCGCCTGATGCTCAAGCAACGCTTGCTCACGGCGGTGGTTTTGCTGTCGCTGTTGCTGCCCACTTTGTTGGTCGGCAACCCTATTCCGTTCATGGTGTTCGTGGCGCTCGCCATCGGCGCTGCCGCATGGGAGTGGGCCCGGCTGAATGGGTTGGATCACGCAGGAGCGGCCGTTTATGCCGCGGCCTTGCTGGCGGCGGGTGCGGCGTTGGCGTACGCAGGTGCCTCGGTTCAAGGGGTCAGCGCGGCCGTCGCGGTGCTGTGGGTCATCGGTGGTGCCTTGGCTTTGAGCGGGGCGCCTGCCGCATGGCTGCGTCTACCTCGGGCAGTGCGCTTGGGTATCGGTCCATTGGCCCTGATACCGGCGGGCTTGGCCTTGCTGCTGTGGAAGTCACAGGGTCTGAATGCGCTGTTGTCGACTCTGTGCTTGGTGTGGGCGGCCGACGTGGCCGCCTACTTCGCGGGCCGCCGGTTTGGGCGCCGCAAGCTGGCGCCCGCTATCAGCCCTGGCAAGAGTTGGGAGGGTGTTTGGGGCGGCCTTGTGGGCGTTGTGCTTTTGGCCATTGTTTGGGCCACTTGGCTCGATCCCTGGTTGGCTGCGGACCATGGACTCAGCCTGTACGGTCAGTTGGTTGCGGGTTTCGGCTGGCCCTTGACTGTGCTGGTGCTGGTCGCCTTGGCTGCACTCAGTGTGGTGGGGGATCTCTTTGAATCCTTGATGAAACGTGCCGTGGGCGCCAAGGACAGCAGTCGCTTGCTGCCCGGTCACGGTGGCGTACTGGACCGGGTGGATGCTTTGCTCCCCGTGTTGCCGGCCGCTTTGGCCCTGGTTGCCCTGGCGGGGGTGTGGCGATGAGTCAGCGTATGCGTGTGGCGGTTTTGGGCGCCACCGGGTCGATCGGTGTGAACACGTTGGACGTGTTGGCGCGCCATCCGGATCAGTTTGAGGTGGTGGCCCTGAGTGCCCATAGCCGAGCCGATGCGCTGCTTGCGCAATGCTTGCGGCATCAACCGCGCTGGGCAGTGTTGCCCACGGCGCAAGCCGCGAGTGGACTGCAGCAGGAGCTGCGAAAGGCTGGTAGCCGTACGGAGGTGCTGGTTGGCGCCGCTGCCCTCAGTTCAGTAGCCAGCCATGCCGACGTGGACGCCGTGATGGCCGCCATTGTGGGCGCCGCAGGGCTGGAGCCCTGCTTGGCTGCAGCGCGATCGGGGAAACGCTTGATGCTGGCCAACAAGGAAGCCTTGGTGGTGGGTGGCGCTTTCTTCATGAAGGCGGTGAAAGAGGGCGGCGCCACTTTGTTGCCCGTGGACTCTGAGCACTCTGCCATCTTCCAATGCCTTCCCTTGGAACAAGCCACTTGGTCTGACACCATTGACCACATCGTGCTCACAGCCTCGGGTGGCCCGTTCCGCAGTCGCGATCCCCAGAGCTTGGTGACGGTCACGCCCGATGAGGCTTGTGCACATCCCAATTGGGTGATGGGGCGCAAGATCTCAGTGGATTCGGCCACCATGATGAACAAAGGGCTGGAGGTGATTGAGGCGCGTTGGTTGTTTGACCTCACGCCCGAGCAAATCCAGGTCTTGATCCACCCGCAGAGCATCGTGCATTCGATGGTGGTGTGCCGCGACAACTCGGTGTTGGCGCAGATGGGTACGCCCGATATGCGTGTCCCGATCGCTTATGCCTTGAGTTACCCGGCGCGCGTGACATCCGGTGCCTCACAGTTGAACTTGCTGCAAGTGCCTGCCTTGAGCTTCGAGTCGCCCGACCCGCGTCGCTTTCCAGCCCTGGGCTTGGCGTGGCAAGCTCTGCGTGGGCCAGATGGCAGCACGGCTGTCCTGAACGCGGCCAATGAAGTGGCAGTGGCTGCGTTCTTGGAGGGGCGCTTGCGCTTCACAGATATTGCCGCGCTGGTGGCCCGCGTGATGGACGACGTACTGCCATCGGCTGCCGATGTGGCCAGCGTGCCGGACTTGCTCGCGCTGGACGCCAGGGCGCGCGCTGTGGCCGCCCAGCGGGCCTTGACTTTGACTGTGGAGTGACCGCTGTCAGCGGCGGTATCATCAACGGCGTTTCCTGAGGGCAGGGCGTGCGTGTGACCTCGGTCGCCGCCCAGCCGCCAACGGCTCAAAACGTCCCCCTTTCCTTGCCCTTTTGATCGATTGATCCCCCGCTGCATGGCTGCTTCCGAACGTTCGCGCTCGCGCTTTCACTCGTCCTTGTTGACCTTGTTGCTGAGCGGTGCGATCCACATCAGCGCATGGGCCGTCGACCCCTTCACCGTCAAAGACATCCGCGTGGAGGGGTTGGCACGCACCGACCCCGGCACCGTGTTCGCGAGCTTGCCGTTCCGTATCGGCGACACCTACAACGTCGAGAAAGGTGCCGCTGCCCTGCGCGCTTTGTTTGCGACCGGCCTCTACAAGGATGTGCGCATTCAAATCGACGGTGCCGCGGTGGTGGTGGTCATTGAAGAGCGACCGATCATTGCGACGGTCAGCTTTGCCGGCATCAAAGAGTTCGACAGCGAAGCCCTCACCAAATCGCTGAAGGAGGTTGGCATTGGTGAGGGACGGCCGTTTGACCGCGCACTGGCAGACCGCGCCGAGCAAGAGTTGAAGCGCCAGTACCTGACACGCAGCTTGTACGGCGCTGAGGTGACCACCACCATCACGCCGCTCGAGCGCAACCGTGTCAACGTCAGCTTCAGTGTGACCGAGGGCGAGCCGGCAAAGATTGCTGACATCCGCATCTTGGGCAGCAAAGCTTTCAGCGAAAGCAGCTTGTTGGACCTG
>CAZAIR010000044.1:0-9024 GCA_964485225.1 uncultured Burkholderiaceae bacterium | reverse complement strand
GCTGAGTTGGTACACCAAGTCTGATCGCTACTCGCGCACCAAGCTCAACGCCGACTTGGAGTCGCTGCGCTCGCACTATCAGAACAAGGGCTATCTCGAGTTTGCGGTTGAATCGACGCAGGTCACTATCTCGCCCGACAAGCAGCGCATTGGCGTGACCATCACGGTCAACGAAGGCCAGCCCTACACAGTGGCCGAGGTGAAGTTGGAGGGCGACTTCCTGGGTCGTCTCGAAGAGTTCAAGCGCCTGATCGCCATCAAGCCGGGTGAGCCCTACCAAGGCGAAACGGTGGCCCGCACCACGCGCGCTTTCACCGAGTACTACGGCACTTTCGGCTACCCGTTCCCCCGAGTGGATGTGCGCCAAGACATCGACCGAGCCACCGGTTTGGTCACCTTGACGGTGTTTGCCACCCCGGAGCGCCGTGCGTATGTGCGTCGTGTGCTCGTCACCGGCAACAGCAAGACCCGTGACACCGTGGTCCGTCGCGAGTTCCGCCAGTTTGAAGGCGCTTGGTACGACGGCCAGCGCATCAAGGCTTCACGCGACCGGGTAGAGCGCTTGGGCTACTTCAAAGACGTCACGGTCGATACCACCGAAGTGCCGGGTGCACCCGACCAGGTGGACGTGACCATCAACGTCACCGAGCAAAGCACGGGCAACATCTCTCTGGGTGCGGGCTACTCCAGTCAGAACAAGATCTCGATCGTGGGGGCGGTGAAGCAAGACAACTTCTTGGGTTCGGGCAACTCGGTGGAGTTGGAACTGAACACCTCGCAGGTGGGGCGTTCGCTGGTCCTGAGCACAGTCGATCCGTATTTCACGGAAGACGGTGTGTCGCGCGGCGTGGGCATCTACTACAGCACGTCCAAGGGCTTCTCCAACCTGGGCGAGACCTACCAGTACGCTCGTCAAGGCATCCGCACCACTTTCGGTGTGCCGATCGCCGAGTTCGATACCATTTCACTGGGCATCGGATACGAACGCACTTCGATCAGTGAGAACCAGGGCCTGCCCAACTTCATCGCTGACTACGCGAACCGTTTTGGCCGCTCCAGCATTGCCGTGCCGCTCACCTTGGGGTGGGCCAAGGACAGCCGTGACAACCTGCTGACACCCAGCAAAGGGCAGTTGTACCGGCTGAACCTGGAAGTCAGTCCGATCGGCGACGCCCGCTACGCGCAGGCCAACGTGCAAGCGCAGCGTTTTGTGCCCTTGGGCGCAAAGTTCAACTTGATGCTGAATGGCGAAGTCGGTTACGGCACGGCCTTGGGCAGCTCAGGCTACCCGGTGTTCAAGAACTTCTATGCCGGTGGCCTTGGCTCGGTGCGGGTGTTCGAAGGCAACACGCTGGGCCCTGTGGACGTGACGGGTTCGCGCAGCGGCGGCAATTTCAAGGTCAACTTGAACAGCGAGTTGTACATCCCCGTGCCCGGCGCAGGCAAAGACAAGACCTTCCGTTTGTTCGCTTTCGCTGATGCCGGCAACGTCTGGAACACCGACAGCAAGTTCGAGCCGGTGAACCTGAGCGCGCTGCGTGCCTCGGCCGGTGTTGGCCTGTCGTGGATCTCGCCAGTGGGCCCCCTCAAGCTGAGTTGGGGCAAGCCGCTTCGCAAGCAGCCCACAGATAGAATCGAACGCTTCCAATTCCAGATCGGGACTGCCTTCTGATGATCGCCTTGAGCCGTACGCTTCGCGCCTTGACCTTCGCTGCCTTGGCTGCTGTGCCAGTCGCTGGTGTGGTGGCGCAGGAATTGAAGATTGGTTACGTGAGCTTGGAGCGCGTCCTTCGCGACTCGCACGCAGCCAAGGCCGCCCAAGCCAAGCTGGAGGCTGAGTTTGGTCGGCGCGAGAAAGAGTTGTCCGACATGGCCAACCGCTTGAAAGCCGCTAACGACAAGCTCGAGAAGGACGGCCCCACGCTGGCCCAAAACGAGCTCGGTCGTCGACAGCGCGATCTGGTTGAGCAAGACCGCGATTTCCAGCGCCGCCGCCGTGAGTTCCAAGAGGACATCCAGCTTCGCAAATCTGAAGAGTTGGCCGGTGTGGTTGAACGTGCCAACCGTGTGATCAAGGAGATCTTCGAGAGAGAGAAGTTCGACTTGATCCTGCAGGATGCCGTTCATGCCGGCCCACGCGTGGACATCACCAAGCGCGTGGTCGACGCGCTGAACGCGCAGAAGTAAACGCCGATGGCCGTTCGCCTCGCGCAAATCGTCGAGGCGCTCGGCGGCGAGTTGGTGGGCGACCCAGGCACCGCAGTGGCGGGCGTGGCGCCCTTGGGTTCTGCTGAGTCCCATCACATCAGTTTTGCGGTGAACGAACGCCTGCGCGATGCGCTGAAGGTGAGCCGCGCTGGGGCCCTCATCGTGCCGCCGGCCTTGAGCGGAGATGCTCCAGCGCACGCCGCGCTGATCGTGACGCAGCAGCCGTACCTCTACTACGCGCGCCTCACACAGTGGTGGGTGGGCCGTGAGCGTGCCGGTGTACCGGCCTCGGTTCATCCCAGCGCCATCGTGGCGGCATCGGCTCAACTGGGCACTGGCGTCAGCATCGGGCCGCTTGCGGTGATCGAAGCCGACACCGTGATTGGCGAAGGCGCCGTGATCGGCGCCCACACGGTGGTGGAGACCGGCGCCGTCGTGGGGCCAGGCACCCGCTTGAGCCCGCGCGTGCAGTTCGGCGCACGCTGCGTGATCGGTGCCCGTGGCATCGTGCATTCGGGCACGGTCATTGGGGCGGATGGCTTTGGCTTCGCCCCCGATGGTGGGCGGTGGGTCAAGATCGAGCAGCTGGGCGCGGTGCGCATGGGTGACGACGTGGAGGTGGGCGCCAACTGCACCATCGACCGCGGGGCGCTGGATGACACGGTGCTCGAAGACGGTGTCAAGCTCGACAACTTGATCCACATCGCGCACAACGTGTTCATCGGCGCCCACACGGCCATGGCCGGTTGCTCGGCCGTGGCGGGCAGTGCCCGCATTGGCCGTGGATGCACGGTAGGTGGTGACGCCAAGATCTTGGGTCACCTCACCTTGGCTGACGGTGTGCACATCTCAGCCTGCTCGGTGGTCACCCGCTCCATTTCCCAGCCGGGTGTTTACACCGGCTTTTTCCCGATCGACGACAACGGCACCTGGGAAAAGAACGCCGCGTCGCTTCGCCAGCTCCACAAACTGCGCGAGCGCCTCCGGGCGCTGGAGCGCAATGCCAAGACCGCCCCATGATGGACATCCACGAAATTCTCAAACGCCTGCCGCACCGCTATCCCATCTTGTTGGTGGACCGGGTTCTGTCGGTGGATACGACACGCATCGTGGCCATCAAAAACGTCTCCATCAATGAGCCTCAATTCCTGGGTCATTTCCCCCACCGGCCGGTGATGCCGGGGGTGATGATTTTGGAAGCGATGGCGCAGGCGGCCACCCTGTTGGCCTTGCATGCAGCCAACCAAGTGCTGGACGACAAGAGCGTCGTGTACTTCGCTGGCATTGACGCAGCGCGCTTCAAGCGCCCGGTCGAGCCCGGCGATCAAATGCGGCTGGAAGTCAGTCTGACCCGTGCCAAGGCTGGCATCTACAAGTTTGCGGGCAAGGCGTTTGTGGGTGACGAATTGGCAGCCGAGGCTGAGCTGATGTGCACCATGCGGCGCATCGAGGCCTGAGGCTCACTGGCGACCACCACATGGCCACGCAGGTTCACCCCACCGCCCTGGTTCACCCCGACGCCCAGCTGGACGACGGCGTTTCGGTCGGCCCCTACACGGTCATCGGGCCGCAGGTGCGCATTGGCGCGGGCACGGTGATCGGCCCGCATTGCGTGATCGAGGGCCGCACCACCATCGGGCGCGACAACCGCTTCCACGGCTGCAGCGCCATAGGCGGCATGCCGCAAGACATGAGCCACGACGGCGAGGTGACGGCGCTGGAGGTGGGCGACCGCAACACGGTGTTCCAGTACTGCACCTTCAACACCGGCACGCGCAAGGAAGATGGCATCACGCGCCTGGGTCACGACAACTGGGTGATGGCCTATGTGCACCTGGCGCACGACGTGCAAGTAGGCAACCACACCGTGCTGGCCAACAACGCCACCTTGGCGGGGCATGTGCACGTGGGTGACCATGCGGTGGTGGGTGGCCTGACGGGCGTGCACCAATGGGTACACATCGGCGCGCACGCGATGGTGGGCTTTCAGGCCCATGTGTCGCAGGACGTCGCGCCATTCATGACCGTGGATGGCAACCCGCTGGCTGTGCGCGCTGTGAACCTAACGGGATTGAAGCGGCGCGAGTTCGCGCCCGAGCGACTGACTGCCATCCGTCAGATGCACAAGCTCTTGTTCCGGCAGTCGCTGACGCTGGAGCAAGCCAAAGCCGAGATCGAAGGCCTGCAAGGGCAGGGCGCTGATGGCGATGTGCAGCTGATGCTGAGCTTCCTGGCCGCCAGCAAACGCGGGCTGGTGCGGGGATGACGCTGCCGGGCTTGCCAGCCCTGCGGCTGGGCCTGGTTGCAGGTGAGGCCTCGGGCGATTTGATCGGCGCGCTGCTGCTGCAGGCGCTGCGGGCGCGCAGGCCTGCGGACGTGGTGGGCATCGGCGGCCCGAAGCTGGTAGCACAGGGCATGACGGCGTGGTGGCCGGCCGAGCGACTGTCGGTGTTCGGCTTCATGGACGCCCTCAAGCGCCTGCCCGAGCTGCTGTGGATCCGCCGCCGCCTGGGCAGCCGCTTGCTGCAGCAGCGCCCCGATGTGTTCGTGGGCATCGACGCCCCCGACTTCAACTTTGGCCTGGAGCGCCGCTTGCGAAGCCACGGCGTCAAGACCGTGCATTACGTGTGCCCGTCGATCTGGGCTTGGCGCCCGGAGCGCATCGACACCATCCGCGCGGCGGCCGACCACGTGCTGTGCCTGTTCCCCTTCGAGCCCGAGATCTTGCGTGCTGGCGGCGTGCCGGCCACCTTCGTGGGCCACCCTTTGGCCACCGTGATTCCGATGGTGCCCGACCGTGACGCTGCGCGCAGCGCCTTGGGCCTGCTGCCCGCTGCCCGCGTCATCGCCCTGCTGCCGGGCAGCCGCCACAGCGAGATGGCGTTGATCGGCCCGGCCTTGATCGGTGCCGCGCGCCTTCTGGCCGCACGCGACCCTGCGCTGTGCTTCGTGCTGCCGTGTGCGCCCGGCCTGCGGCCGGCTTTGGACGCGCTGCTGCGCGAGCCTTTCCCGCAGTTGCAGGTGCTGGACGGACGCTCGCACGAAGCGCTGGCCGCTTGCGATCTCACCCTGGTGGCCAGCGGTACCGCCACGCTGGAGGCCGCGCTGTTCAAGCGCCCCATGGTCATCGCCTACCGATTGAGCCCCAGCAACCACAAGCGCATGAAGAAGCTGCAGCTGCAGCCCTGGGTGGGGCTGCCGAATGTGCTGGCACGTTCGTTCTTGGTGCCCGAATGCCTGCAAGACGACTGCACCCCCGAGCGCTTGGCCGCTGAGGCCCAGGCGTGGCTGAACGACCCGGCGCGCTGCGCAGCGGTACAGGCGCGTTTTGCTGACATCCACGAAACCCTGCGCGCCGACACGGCGCAGCGCTGCCATGACGCGATCGCGCAAGTTGCCGGGCGTTGAGCTGCCCTACACGCCCAGCCTGTTCGCGCCGGCTGCTGATTGCCTGCTGGTGGCCGGTGTGGACGAAGCCGGCCGCGGCCCGCTGGCTGGCCCGGTGGTGGCCGCGGCAGTGATGCTGCACCCCGACCGCCCCATCGCTGGCCTGGCCGATTCAAAAACCCTGACCGCGCGCCGGCGCGAGGCACTGGCTGAAGCGATCCGCCAGCATGCGCTGTGTGCCTGTGTGGCCGAGGCCAGCGTGGAGGAGATCGACCGCCTCAACATCCTGCAAGCCACCCTGCTGGCCATGCAGCGTGCGGTGGCCGGCCTGCGCCTGAGGCCGGGCGAGGTCTGGGTGGACGGCAACCGCGCCCCCTTGCTGCCCATGCCCGTGCACACCCTGGTCAAGGGCGACAGCAAGATGCCCGCCATCAGCGCCGCCTCCATCTTGGCCAAGGTGCACCGCGACGCCTGGTGCCTGCAGGTCGATGCCGAAGCCCCCGCCTATGGCTTTGCGGCGCACAAGGGTTACGGCACGGCCGAGCACCTCGATGCCCTGCGCCGCCTAGGCCCCACCCCCCACCACCGCCGCAGCTTTGCGCCCCTGCGCGAGTGGCTGGCGGTGCGCGGCTGAAGCGAACAGGTCACACGCCCCATGAGCAACCCTCAAGTCGAACGCATCAGCTCCGCCGCCAACCCCACGCTCAAGAGGCTGCGGGCGCTGGTGCAGAACCCCAGCGCCTACCGCAGCGAGGGCCAGGTGTGGCTGGAAGGCGACCACTTGGTGCGGGCCGCGCTGCAGCGCGGCCATGCGCTGCCACTGGCACTGATCACCGAAGACGCACTGAACGAGCGCACCGATTGGCGCGACCTCGCCCTGCAAGCCCGCCGCGTGTTGGTGCTGCCGCCCGCGTTGTTCGAGGCCCTCTCCGGCCTGCCATCGCCGGCCCAGCTGGGTGCCGTGTTGCCTCTGCCGGCGCCGCCCGGGCTGGCGTCACGGGATGCCACCTTGGTGCTGGACCGCTTGCAAGACGCCGGCAACGTGGGGGCGATCCTGCGCAGCGCCGCCGCCTTCGGGGTGCGTCAGGTGGTGGCGCTGAAAGGCACGGCGGCACTGTGGTCGCCCAAGGTGCTGCGCGCCGGCATGGGCGCGCACTTTGGCTTGGCCCTGCACGAAGGCGCCACGCTGGCCACGTTGGACGCATTGGCCGTGCCGCTGGTGGCCACCAGCAGCCACGCCAAGGACGAGCTGCCCAGCGCCCCGCTGCCGCGCCCTTGCGCGTGGGTGATGGGCCACGAGGGCCAAGGCGTGGCTGGTGCGCTGCTGGCGCGCTGCGCACTCACGGTACGCATCCCCCAGCCGGGCGGCGAAGAGTCGCTCAACGTGGCGGCCGCGGCCGCCATCTGCCTGTACGAAAGCGCCCGCCGCGCTCAGTAAATCAGCCGGTCGGGGCGGATGTCCCGCAGGATGGTGGTGGCGATCTCTTCGATCGACTTGTGTGTGCTGCTCAGCCACGCAATGCCATCTCGCTTCATCATCCGCTCGGCCTCGTTCACCTCGTAGCGGCAGTTCATCAAGTCGGCGTACTTGCTGCCCGGGCGTCGCTCGTTGCGGATCTGGCTCAAGCGCTCCGGATCGATGGTCAGGCCAAAGCACTTGGAGCGGTAGGGCGCCAGCGAGGCTGGTAGCTTGCCGCGCTCGAAGTCTTCGGGGATCAGTGGGTAGTTCGCCGCCTTCACGCCGTGCTGCATCGCCAGGTACAGCGAGGTTGGTGTCTTGCCTGAGCGCGACACGCCGACCAAGATCACGTCAGCCGCCAGCAGGTTTTTGGCGCTTTGGCCGTCGTCGTGGGCCAGGCTGAAGTTGATCGCCTCGATGCGGTCGTTGTACTCCTGGCTCTTGGCGGCATCGGAAAAGCGCCCCACCCGGTGGCTGCTTTTGAGGCCGAACTCTTCCTCCAGCGGCGCAATGAAAGCGCCAAACATGTCCAGCAGCAGGCCAGGACAGTGTTCCCGCACGATGGCCAGCACCTCTTGGTTCACCAGGGTGGCGAACACCACCGAGCGGTTGCCTTCGGCTGCGCTGGTGGCGGCGATCTCCCGGCACACCTCGTAGGCCTTCTCGGCGGTGTCGATGAAGGGGCGGCGCACGTGGCGTGGTTTGCCCTCGAACTGGGCCAGGATGGAGTTACCGAAGTTCTCGGCCGTGATGCCAGTGCCATCTGACAAAAAGTACACGGTGCGGTTGGGCATGGCATCAACTCAAGTGGTTACGGGCGGTTTCCATGGTACGGGCCCGTCTCTAGAATCGGCCCCATCTTGCGTACGACCTCTTTCATGCACCGCTGCCCCTCCAAAAACTCCAACACGCTGGGCAGCGTGCGCGCGTCGGCGCCCCGGTTTTTCAACGCTCTAGGAACTTTCCCATGTCTTCACGCTTTGAGCCGACCGCCCTGGTCGTCCCGTTTGACCATTTGAGGATGACCGACGTCGAGGTGGTGGGCGGTAAAAACGCCAGCCTCGGCGAGATGATTTCGCAGCTCAGCGAAACCGGGGTGCGCGTGCCCGGTGGTTTTGCCACCACGGCCCACGCCTTCCGCGAGTTTTTGGCCTTCAACGGCCTGGATGCCCGCATCACCGCGCGGCTGGAAGCGCTCGACACCGACGACGTGCGCGCACTGGCCGAAGTGGGTGCCGAGGTGCGCGGCTGGGTGATGGCGCAGCCGTTCCCGCCGGCGCTTGAAGCCGCCGTGCGCAGTGCCTTTGCTGAGCTGGACGCCGCTGGCGGCGGCTCGTTCGCGGTGCGCTCGTCGGCCACCGCCGAAGACCTGCCCGACGCCTCGTTTGCCGGCCAGCAGGAAACCTTCCTGAACGTGGTCGGCATCGACGACGTGCTGCACAAGATGCGCGAGGTGTTTGCCAGCCTCTACAACGACCGCGCCATCAGCTACCGCGTGCACAAGGGCTTCGTGCACAGCACCGTGGCGCTCAGCGCGGGTGTGCAGCGCATGGTGCGCTCTGATTTGGGCAGCGCCGGCGTGATGTTCACCATCGACACCGAGAGCGGCTTCAAAGACGTGGTCTTTATCACCAGCAGCTACGGCCTGGGCGAGACCGTGGTGCAAGGCGCCGTCAACCCTGACGAGTTCTACGTCTTCAAGCCCAGCCTGGCCAAGGGCCTGCAAGCCATCATTCGCCGCAACCTGGGTAGCAAGCTGATCCGCATGGGCTTTGCGAGCGAGGCCGAGCGCGCGGAGTCGGGCCGGTTGGTCAAGACCGACGACACCCCGGTGGAATTGCGCAACCGCTACTCGCTGAACGACGCCGACATCGAAGAGCTGGCGCGTTACGCCGTGATCATCGAGAAGCACTACGGCCGCCCGATGGACATCGAGTGGGGCAAAGACGGTGTGGACGGCAAGCTCTACA
>CAZAIR010000043.1:0-15687 GCA_964485225.1 uncultured Burkholderiaceae bacterium | reverse complement strand
ACAAGCCCCAAACCCTGGTGGCGTTGGCTGGTGATCGGGGCGGTCATCGCCATCCTGGACCAGTACACCAAGACTTTGATCTTGGAGCGCTTCCAACTGCACGAAGGCGTGGTCGTCACCAGCTTCTTCAACTTGGTGCGGGCGCACAACCCCGGCGCCGCCTTCAGTTTCTTGGCCGATGCAGGGGGCTGGCAGCGCTGGTTCTTCACCGCCCTGGCCTTGGGCGCCACGGTCTTCATCACTTGGCTGCTGCGCAAGCACAGCGAGGAAAAGCTGTTTGCGACGGCGCTGACCTTGATTTTGGGCGGCGCGGTGGGCAACGTGATCGACCGCTTGATACACGGCTACGTGGTCGATTTCCTGCAGTTCCATGCCGGCGGGCGCGCCTTCCCCTCGTTCAACTTGGCCGACAGCGCCATCACGCTGGGGGCCGCGCTGCTGATTTGGGGCGAGATCCGGCGCAGCCTGAAGTCATGACCCGGTGGTAGGCTGCCGGCGCCCATGCTGAGCCCCGAAGCCGTCCCGTCCGAGAACGATGCCGCGCTGGCCGCGTGGCAGCACGGCGCTTTGCTGATGGCATGGGTGGAGCCTCAGGACGGCCGCCTGCTGCGCGCCAACCCGGCGCTGCAAGCGTGGCTGGGCAGCAAGGCTGACGCTGGCACCACCCTGGACCTGGCCACCTTGCTGGGCCATGCCGACACCGCCCTGGAAGTGTGGGCGCACCTGCGTGCTGGGCGCGACTGGCACACCCGCCTCAAGCTGAGCAACGAAGGCGGCAGCCGCTGGTTCCAAGTCAGTGTGCGCCTGCCCCCCGAAGCCGGCATGGCCTTGCTCACCGCCCTGCCCGTGCGCGCGCCCGACGAGGACGCGGCCGAGGGTCAGTCGGCCCTGGTGGCGCATTTGAGCCACGAGCTGCGCACACCGCTGACCGGCGTCATCAGCCTGACCGAACTGGTGTTGGGCAGCACCTTGGGCGACCGTCAGCGCAAGCTGTTGGAGATGGCCTTGCAAAGCGGGCGCAACCTGCTGGAGCTGATCAACCACACGCTGGACTTGGCCAAGGTGGACGCGGGCGCCATGCGCCTCGATATGCGCAGCTTTGCGCTGCACGACTGCTTGCGCGATGCGCTGCAGCCGCTGCTGGCCGGCGCCCACGCCAAAGGTGTACTGCTGCAAGCCCGTGTGCAACCCGGGGTGCCCAACAACCTGGTGGGAGACGCCCTGCGACTGCGCCAGGTGCTGGCCAATTTGGTGGGCAACGCGCTGAAGTTCACCGCCAAGGGGCAGGTGCAGTTGGATGTATCCCGGGTGAGCACCAGCAACGGCAAGCTGCGGCTGCGTTTTGCCATCACCGACACGGGGCTGGGCATGACGCCGGCGCAGCTGCAGCAGCTGTTCGCGCCCTTTGCACAAGCCGATGCCAGCATCGCCCGTCGCTTCGGCGGCACCGGCCTGGGTCTGATGATTTCCCAGCGCTTGGTGGGCCTGATGGGCGGCGGCCGCATCGAGGTGGAAAGCAGCCCGGGCGTGGGCTCCTGCTTCAGCTTCGAGGTCGACTGCCAGCGCGGCACCCCAGCGAATTGAGCCGGTGCCGGCACGGCCGTTAAGGAGGGGCATGGGGCCGGCGAGCCCGAGCCCTGCATCCCAAGGTGACCGACCTCCTTGCAAGGCTTGACCGTGGCGCGGGCCGCGGCACACAAGGGGCAGCGACCAGCGGGCGACGCCCTCTCAGTTGGTCTGCTGCAGCGTGCCGCGCAAGCGCTGCAGCATGGGGTTGACCATGGGCACGGTCAGCATGGTGCTGGCCACAGCCATCAGCAACAAGGCCGTGAAGGTTGCGTTGGTGATCACGCCTTTGTCCAGCAAGATGCTGGCAAAGATGATCTCGATCAGGCCCTTGGTCTGCAGCAGCCATCCCACCAGTGCGGCCTGCCCAGGCGCCCAGCCCAACACACGTCCGGCGATCTGGATGCCGATCAGCTTGCCCGCCAGGGCCGCTAGCAGCAGCCAGCCAGCCGCCAAAAACACCGCGGCGCCGCCCACATCCCAGTTGGTGCGCAAACCCGTGCTCAAGAAGAACACCGGCATCATCACCAACAGCACCATGCGGCGCATGGCGTCGAGCTGCTCGCGGTCGAACCAGTCGGCGTCCATGACCACGCCAGCCAAGAAGGCACCGACCATGTAGTGCAAGCCGCACCAGTCGGCACCCAACGCACACAGGACCAACCAAATCAGCGCCAGGTACCAGCGGTCGCTTTCAGGCACACGGCGCATCAAGCGCCGGAACAGCAGACTCAAGGCGACGAAGGCCAGCACGAACGCGACCTGCTTGCCCACCCGTTGCCAGTCGAGCAAGACGATGGCCAGCACGCTCCAGATGGCGATGTCGTCCAAGCTGGCATAGCGCAAGATGCGCTGGCCCAACGGCGTGCCCAGGATGCCCATCTTCTCCATCAACAGCACCAGGATGGGCAGTGCCGTGACCGCACAGCCCATCCCCAAGCCCAGCACAAACTGCCAGTCCTGCGCCTTCGGCCCGATCCATCCCTCGAAAGGCAGCAAGGCCAGCGCGGCCAGGCAACCCAACACCAGGGGTGTGAGCAGCGCAAAACCGGCTGTCAGTCCGCTCTCGCGCCGCTCGCGCCAGGCGGCCTTGAGGTCGAGCTCGATGCCGGCCAGCATGATGAAGAGGCTCACCGCCCACCAGGCCACGCCGTTGAGTGACTGCACCACGACCGGGGTGAACACGAAGTCGTAGTAGGCCGGGAACAGCGCGCCCAACACGCCGGGGCCGAGCAGCACCCCAGCCACGATTTGCACCACGACCAAAGGCGCGAAGTACTCGGTGCGGCCCAGGCGCCAGACCAGGTAAGGCACGCTCAAGATGATGAGCATGGCGACGAGGAAGATCTCAGTCGTGTTCATGGAGGACAGAAAAGAACAGTGCCCCGGGAGGGGCACTGGGGTACGGGGTCGCGAACGCCGGGGATTCTGTCAGCCCGGCAAAGCCAAGAGGTCCACAGGGGCACGGCCTGCGCCGGCCGAGATCAGACCCAGCACGCGCCCAGGTTCTGGGCCCACCATGTCCCAGGTGAAACGCCAGGTCCAGTTGCTGCCGCCCAGCGTGCCTGGTGTGTTCATCCGGGCGTCCGATCCCAAGCCCAACACGTCTTGCAGGGGGAACACAGCGAGGTTGGCGACGGAGTTGCTCGCGGCGCGGATCATGGCCCAGTGCACATCGTGGTCACCGCAAGCAAGGTAAGCGCCCGCAAAAGCGCGCTCGCGCGGCTTGGCCGCTTGCCACCAGCCCTTGGCGGTGTCGTTGTCGTGCGTACCGGTGTAGACCACGCACTCGCGCACGTACATCTGCGGCAAAAACTCGTGATCGCCTCCGGCACCGAAGCCGAACTGCAAGATCTTCATGCCGGGGTAGCCGCAGGCGTCGCGCAGCTCAATCACGTCGGGCGTGATCAGGCCCAGGTCCTCGGCAATGATGGGCAAATCGCCCAGCTCGGCAGCGATGGCGTCAAACAGGCCCTTACCCGGCCCCTTGACCCATTGACCCTCCATGGCCGTGGGGCTGCTGGCGGGGATCTCGTAATAGCCTGCAAAGCCACGGAAGTGATCGATGCGGAAAACGTCAGCTTGGGTCAGTGCACGACGCACGCGGTCGGTCCACCACTTGTAGCCGCTGCGCTTCATCTTGTCCCAGCGATACAGCGGGTTGCCCCAACGCTGGCCCTGCGGGCCCAGGTCGTCAGGCGGCACGCCAGCCACCACAGTGGGCTGGAAGTTTTCATCGAGGTAATACAACTCGGGCGCGGCCCAGCAGTCGGCGCTGTGGTGCGCGATGAAGATCGGCAAGTCACCTACCAAGTGGATGCCCTTGGCATTGGCCGCGGCCTTGACGGCACCCAACTGTGTGTCGAACTGCCACTGCACGAAGACCCAGAAGGCAATCTCGTCGGCGTGCTCTTTGCGGGCCTTGGTGAGAGCAGCCTTTTTGCGGGCGCGCAAATCGGGGGCCCAATCCCACCAACAAGCCCCGCGGTGCGCGTTTTCCAAGGCCATGAACAGGCTGTAGTCGTCCAACCAATAGGCCTGCTCGGCGGCCCAGCTGGCTTGCGCTTCACGCTGGGCTTCGGTGGCTCGCGCTTCGAACCCAGCAAAGGCCTCGCGCAAGCGGCTCAAGCGCCAGGGCACGACCTTGGCGAACTCCACCCGGTGATCGCTGAAGCCCGCGGGCGCGGGGGCGGCCAACCAGCCTGCATCGATCAGCGGCTCCAGCGCCACCATCAGTGGGGAACCGGCAAAAGCTGACACCGATTGGTAGGGCGAATCACCGGGTCCGATGGGCGTGGTGGGCAGCCATTGCCACAGCGTTTGACCGGACTTCTGCAGCCAGTCGATGAAGTGGAAGGCCGAAGGGCCCAAATCGCCAATGCCGAAGGGGCCGGGCAAGGAGGTGGGGTGCAACAGCACACCGCTGGCGCGTTGGTTCAGGTCCATGGGGATGCTCAATTGATGCTGGCCAACAAGACCAGGCTGTGGGGGCCGACCGTGAAGGGCTGGCCGGGGATGAGGTTCTGGGGGACCGTGTCGCCGCTGGAATCGAGCAGCAGCTGCCACGGGCCGTGGATCAGGGTGAAAGGCAGCGCCTCGGCTTCGGGGTTGAACAGCAGGGCCAGCCGGCGTTCGTTGCAGGTGCCTAAGCCCACGCAGCCGGGCACCAGCACGCAACCGAACGCGCGTTGGCTGCCGCTGTGCCAGTCGTGGCCTTGCATGACCTGGCCGCCGGCGGTGAGCCAGATCACTTGGGCGTCCTGCGGGTGCTGGGCTTCGGCCACCAGCCAGCGCGCGTGGCGCAGCAGCGGCTCTTGGGCGCGCAGCGCGAAAAGCTGGGCCACGAAGGCGTTGAACGCTGTATCGGCCTGCGCCCAGTTCAACCAGCCGGTTGGGTTGTCTTGGCAGTAGGCGTTGTTATTGCCTTGCTGGCTGTTGGCGATCTCATCGCCGGCGTTCCACATCGGCGTGCCCTGAGCGAAAGCAAGCGTGGCGGCCAGGGCGCGGCGCACGCGCTGGCGTCGCTGCTGCACGGCGGGATCGCTGATCGGGCCTTCGGCACCAAGGTTGGCACACAGCTCGTTGTCTCGGCCATCGCGGTTGTCTTCGCCGTTGGCGTGGTTGTGCTTTTTCCCGTAGCTGGTGAAGTCGGCCAGGGTGAAGCCGTCGTGGCAGGCGATGAAGTTGACGCTGGCCAGCGGCGTGCGTTGGCCGTGGTGAAAGACATCGCTACTGGCCGTGAAGCGGCGCGCGAACTCGCCACGGCTTACACCCGTGCCCAGCCAGTAGCTGCGCACGGCGTCGCGGAACTTGTCGTTCCACTCGAGGAAAGCACCGGGGAAGTGGCCCAGTTGATAACCGTCGTAAGCAGCATCCCAAGGCTCGGCGATCAGGTGCACCCCGCTCAGCACCGGGTCTTGGCGCATGGCTGTGAACAGCGCAGCGTGGGCGCCAAAACCGCGATCACCGCGGCCCAGCACCGGTGCCAAGTCGAAACGGAAGCCATCAACGCCCATTTCGGAGACCCAAAAGCGCAGGGAGTCCAACACAAACTGGGTCACGCGCGGGTGCGCGCAGCTCAACGTGTTGCCGCAGCCGGTGAGGTTCTCGTTGCGCCCCTTGTCGTCGTGCAGCAGGCGGTACCAGCTGAGGTTGTCGAGGCCGCGCCAACTCAAGCAAGGGCCGAACTCATTGCCCTCGGGCGTGTGGTTGTAGACGACATCGAGCACCACCTCGATGCCGGCTGCGTGCAGCGCGTGCACCATCGCGCGGAACTCTTGCCGCACCGCCGAAGGATCCTTGGCCTGTGCCCAACGCGGATCGGGGCAGAAGAAGCCCAGCGTGTTGTAGCCCCAGTAGTTGTGCAGGCCTTTGTCGGCCAGGTGCGGCTCGTCGATGGCGTAGTGCACCGGCAGCAGCTCCAGCGTGGTCACACCCAAGCCCTTGAGGTGGGCGATGACAGCCGGGTGCGCCAAGCCGGCATAGGTGCCCCGCAAAGCCGGGGGCACCTCGGGATGCTGCATGGTCAAGCCCTTGGCATGGGCTTCGTAGATCACCAAGCGATCGAGCGGGTGGTGGGGGGCGTTGTCGCGCGGGTTGGGGCCGGTCAACGGAGAAGCCACGCGAGCCTTGAGCGCGTGGCGCGCGTTGTCGCGCGTGTCCAGACTGCGAGGGCCGTCGGGGTGACCCAGGGTGTAGCCGTGGTGCTCCGCCCGCCAGCCGAAGTGACCCACGATCTCTTGGGCATGGGGGTCCAGCAACAGCTTATGGGGGTTGAAGCGGTGACCGTGCTCCGGCGCGTAGGGGCCGTGGGCGCGCAGGCCGTAAACCAACCCTGGACCGACGCCCGGCAGGAAGCCGCACCAGATGCCGTCCGCCGGACCAGTGAGCGGGTAACGACGCAGTTCGCGCTGGCCGTCTTGGTCGAACACACAAACCTCGATGGCCGTGGCGTGGTCGCTGAACACAGCGAAGTTCACGCCACCATCCCGCGGGTGCGCGCCCAGCGGGGCCACGCGCCCAAGGCGCATGGCATCGGGCAAACCTTGAAAAGCCATCACACAGGCACCAAGAAAAGGGCCGCCAGCGGCGGCAGGGTGAGCGCCACACTGTGGCTACGGCCTTGGGCAGGCTCAGGTGTGACGGCCAAAGCGTCAGGGCCATTGCCCAAGTTGCTGCCGCCGTAGTGGCTGCTGTCGGTGTTCAGCGCCTCGCGCCAGGCGCCAAATCGGCTGTCGCATCCGAGCCGGTAACCGGGGCGGGGCACGGGCGTCATGTTGCACACCACCATGACCGCGCCACCTTGTGCGTCATGACGCAGCCAGGCGTACACGCTGTGGGCTTCATCGTGGCTGACCACCCACTCGAAGCCACGGCTTTCGCAGTCAAGTTGATGCAGCGCGGTGTGGCTGCGGTAGAGCTGGTTCAGATCCGTCACCAAGCGGCGCACGCCGGCATGGCGATCGTCGTCCAGCTGATGCCAAGGCAGGCCGGCGTCGTGGTTCCATTCGCCACGCTGGCCCCACTCTTGGCCCATGAACAAGAGCTTTTTGCCGGGATGACCCCACATGAAGCCCAGATAAGCCCGCAAATTGGCGAACTGCTGCCACGCGTCGCCGGGCATCTTGTCGAGCAGGCTGCGCTTGCCGTGCACCACCTCGTCGTGGCTGATGGGCAGCACGAAGTTCTCGCTGAAGGCGTACACCAGCCCGAAGGTCATCTGGTGGTGGTGGTAGCGGCGGTGGATGGGGTCCTCGGCCATGTAGCGCAAGGTGTCGTTCATCCAGCCCATGTTCCATTTGAAGTGGAAGCCCAGGCCGCCGTTGTAGGTGGGCTGGCTGACGCCGGGGAACGAGGTGCTTTCCTCGGCCACCGTGATGGCACCGGGCGCCTCGCGGCCCACCACCTCGTTGACGTGCTTCATCAGCGAGATGGCTTCGAGGTTCTCGCGGCCGCCCAGGTGGTTGGGGATCCACTCGCCGCTGGGGCGGCTGTAGTCGCGGTAGAGCATGCTGGCCACAGCGTCCACGCGCAGGCCGTCCACACCCCAGCGCTCGACCCAGTACAGCGCGCTGCAGGTCAGGAAGCTGCGCACCTCGCTGCGGCCGAAGTTGTAGATCAGGGTGTTCCAGTCGCGGTGGAAGCCCTCTTTCGGGTCTTGGTACTCGTAGAGCGCCGTGCCGTCGAGCTGTGCGGGGCCGTGGGCGTCGCTGGGGAAGTGGGCGGGTACCCAGTCGAGCAGCAGGCCCAGGCCGTGGTCGTGGCAAGCCTGCACGAAAGTGGCGAAGCCCTCGGGTGGACCGAAGCGACGGCTGGGCGCGAACAGGCCCAAGGTTTGGTAGCCCCACGAGCCGTCGAACGGGTACTCGCTGATCGGCAGCAACTCCAGGTGCGTGAAGCCCAAGCCCGCCACATAGGCCGGCAAGGTGTTGGCCAGCTGCTCCCAGGTGGGGAAGCCGCCCGATTCGGGCAGGCGCCATGAGGCCGGGTGGCACTCGTAGATGCTGATGGGGGCGTCGCGCCGGTTGGCCGCGGCGCGGCCCTCTGGCAGCGTGCGCTTGGGCGGCAAGGCGGCCACGATGCTGGCGGTGTCGGGCCGCAGCTGGGCGGCGCGGGCGCAGGGGTCGGCCTTCAGGGGCAGCAGCTGGCCGTTGGCGCCCAGCAGCTCGAACTTGTAGAGGTCGCCCTCGGCCGCGTGCGGCACGAACAGCTCCCACACGCCAGCCTCGATGCGGCGGCGCATGGCGTGGCGGCGGCCGTCCCAGGCGTTGAAGCTACCCACCACCGACACCCGCTGCGCATTGGGCGCCCAAAGCGCAAAGCGCACGCCGCTGACGTCTCCGTGGCGCACCGGGTGCGCACCCAACAACTCGTGCACACGCGGCTCGTTGCCATCGCGCAAGCGCGCCAGCTCGGCATCGCTGAGCTGCACGCCGTAAGCGTAGGCGTCGGCGTAATCGCCACGGCTGCCATCGGGCCACTGGATGCGCAGCCGGTAGTCAAAGCGCTCGCGCTTCCCCGGCACCTGGGCCTCGAAGAAGCCGCCCCCCTTGGCCTTCAATGCCACCAGCGGCTGGCCGTCCACCAGCAGCGTGATCTGGGCAGCCTGCGGGTTGAGCACGCGCACCCACAGCGCGCCGCCGGGGCCCGGATGAAGCCCGAGCACAGCGAACGGATCGCCGTGGCGGGCTTCGGTGAGGGCTTGGACGGCGGCGGCTTCCAGCATGCTTATCCCAGGCTCTTGAGGGACCAGACGCGGTCCACGTACTCGGCGATGGTGCGATCCGACGAGAACCAGCCCATGCCGGCCACGTTGCGCAGCGCGCGCTCGCTCCAGGCCGCACTTTGCCGGAACAAGGCGTCCACGCGGCTTTGCGCGGCCACGTAATCTGCAAAATCAGCCATCAGCATGTAGCCATCGCGGTGCAGCAGGTTGTCGACGATGGGGCGGTAGCGCTCGACATCGCCGCCGCTGAAGCTGCCGCCGGCAATCGCGTCCATCACGGCCTTGAGTTGACGGTTCTCTTCGACGTAGAGCTTGGGGTCGTAGCCCAGCTGCTTCATCTTTTGCACGCCCTCGGCGCGCAGGCCGAACACGAACATGTTGAGCACGCCCATGGCCTCGGCCATCTCGATGTTGGCGCCATCCCAAGTGCCGATGGTGATGGCCCCGTTCATGGCGAACTTCATGTTGCCGGTGCCGCTGGCCTCGGTGCCGGCGGTGCTGATCTGCTCGCTCAAGTCGGCCGCCGGGATGATGGTCTCGGCCAGGCTCACGCCGTAGTTGGGCAGGTAGACGAGCTTGAGCTTGTCGCCCACACGCGGGTCGCTGTTGACCACGCGGGCCACGTCGTGCGCCAGCTGGATGATCAGCTTGGCCATGTGGTAGGCCGAGGCCGCCTTGCCGGCGATGACCACGGTGCGCGGCACCCAATCCAGCCCGTCCGGCGCCTTGTTGGGGCTGGCCAAGATGGCTTGGTAGCGGGCGATGACGTGCAGGATGTTGAGCAGCTGGCGCTTGTATTCATGGATGCGCTTGATCTGCACATCGAAGAGGCTGGCGGGGTTGATCACCAAGCCCATTTGCTGGCGGATCAGCGCGGCCAACTTCTCTTTGTTCTCCAGCTTCACGGCTTGGAAGGCACGCTGCAGCTCGGCGTCGGTGGCCAGCTTGCCCACCTTGCTGAGCTCAGCCAAGTTCTTGCGCCAGCCGCGGCCGATCTCGGCGTCCAGCAAGCTGCTCAGGCCGGGGTTGGCCTGCGCCAGCCAGCGGCGCGGCGTCACGCCGTTGGTGACGTTGTGGAAGCGGTCGGGGTAGAGGCGCGCGTAGTCGGCAAAGATGGTTTGCACGCACAAGTCACTGTGCAGCTTGGCCACGCCGTTGACGCGGTGTGAAGCCACGATGCTGAGTGCGGCCATGCGCACGCGGCGCTCTTGGCCGCTGTGCTCACCGCCCTCGTCAATGATGGAGACGCGGCGCAGCAACGCGGTGTCGCCCGGCACCTTGGCCTTCACTTCTTCGAGGAAGTGGTGGTTGATCTCGTAGATGATTTCGAGGTGACGCGGCAACAAGGCCTCGAACATGCGCACCGGCCAGGTTTCCAGCGCCTCGGGCATCAAGGTGTGGTTGGTGTAACTCACCGCTTGGCGGGTGATCTTCCAGGCGGCGTCCCACGTCAGGGCATGGTCGTCGACCAACAAGCGCATCAGCTCAGCCGGGGCCAGCGCAGGGTGGGTGTCGTTGAGGTGGATGGCGTTGTGCTTGCCCAAATCGGCCAGGCTGCCGAACTCGCGCAAGTGGCGCGCGATCAGGTCTTGCAGCGAGGCGCTGACCAAGAAGGCCTCTTGCTTCAGGCGCAACTCGCGGCCGGCCTCGGTGCTGTCGTCCGGGTAGAGCACCCAGTTCAGCGCGTCGGCGGCCACACGGTGCTTGCTGGCTTCGGCGTAGTCGCCGCGGCAGAAGGCCGCAAAGTCGATCGGGTTGACACTGCTGGCCTGCCATTGGCGCAGCGTGCTCACGCGCTCACTGTTGTGGGCCGGCACGATGAAGTCGTAGGCCTGTGCCACCACCACTTCACCACCCACCCAGCGGCGGCCGCCGTTGTGGCCACCTGAGGCGCTGTCGGACACCACGCGGCCACCGAATCGCACCGTGTAGCGGCGCTCAGGACGGATCACCTCCCAGGGGGCGCCCATGCGCATCCAGTCATCAGGGCTCTCGACCTGACGGCCACCTTCGATGCCCTGGGCAAACATGCCGTACTGGTAACGCAAGCCATAGCCGAAGCTGGGCAGGCCGAGTTCAGCGAACGAATCCAAGAAGCAAGCGGCCAGGCGGCCCAAACCGCCATTGCCCAAGGCCGCGTCGGCCTCGCGCTCCAGCACGTCGCTCAGTTGCAGACCCAGGGGATCCAGAGCTTCTTGCAACACCTTGTCCAGGCCCAAGGCGGCTAGGGCGTTGCCCAGGGCGCGGCCCATCAGGAATTCCATGCTCAGGTAATGCACACGACGCGAAGGAGCGTCGGTGCTGCGCTGGTTGTCTTGCTGCTGGGTGGCCACCCAGCGCTCGTTCAGCAGGTCGCGCGCAGCATGGGCGGCCGCGCGCAGCACCGCCTCCTTGCTGGGCTGCCCAGGGGTTTGAGCCAGTTCGCGGGCGAGCGCAGCCTTGAATGCCGATTGCAAGCTGCTGCGGGTGCGGGTGCGTTCAGAAGCGGTCATGGTGCTGCGGGCCTTGGCGGGAGGGGTGGAGCTGGAGACAGTCATTGGGGTCTACCGCAATAGGGCCCCTGAGGGGCCGGTCGCAAGAATGCCGCTCGCGGGTTGGTCGAGGACCACGAAGCACCCAGCCCAATGGCTGGGACGTGCTCTGTGCCCCACGCTGCCCACCCAGGCTCGGCGCGTCACGGAGAAAAGTATCTCGCAGTCAGCCCGATTCTTGTAGTTTGACTACATCGGGTATGCCCTAGTTTTTTTCCAAGTGCTTGTTTTAACTGGAACTAATGACCCACCCCTGCGGGTTGCCTCTGTTGTGAAACTACATAGGCCGGGCTAGGATGGACTGAAGTTGGTGCACCCACGGGCGCACCTGCACCAAAACTGGAGCATTTGAGATGGCCAATGTGCAGTTCAGCGGGGTTCAGAAGGCGTACGGTGACGTGCGCATCCTGCACGGGATCGACCTGGAGATCCGCGACGGCGAGTTCATGGTGTTTGTCGGCCCGTCGGGCTGCGGCAAAAGCACGCTGCTGCGCACCATCGCCGGTCTGGAAGACATCACCGGGGGCGAATTGCGCATCGGCGGTCGCTTGGTGAACGATGTGCCGCCGGCCGAGCGTGGCATCGCCATGGTGTTCCAAAGCTACGCGCTGTACCCGCACATGAACCTGTACGACAACATGGCGTTCGGGTTGAAGCTGGCCAAGGTGCCGAAGGACGAGATCGACCGGTTGGTGATGCAAGCGGCCAAGATCTTGCACATCGAGCACCTCTTGGAGCGCAAGCCCAAAGACCTGTCGGGCGGCCAACGCCAGCGGGTGGCCATCGGTCGCGCCATCGTGCGCAAGCCCGACGTGTTCTTGTTTGACGAGCCACTCTCCAACCTGGACGCCGCCTTGCGCGTGCGCATGCGCTACGAGTTCGCCAAGTTGCACGAAGACCTGAAGACCACCATGGTCTACGTGACGCACGACCAGGTGGAGGCCATGACGCTGGCCGACCGCATCGTGGTGCTGAACGCCGGCAAGATCGAGCAGGTGGGCAGCCCCCTGGAGTTGTACGAGCACCCTGACAACCTGTTCGTGGCGGGCTTCATCGGCAGCCCCAAGATGAACGTGATCGAGGCCGAGGTGCTGGCTGCCACCGAGCGCATGGCGCTGGTCAAGCTGGTGTCAGGCGCCCACATCGAAGTGAGTGTGGACGCCAGCCGCGCCCAAGTGGGCGACAAGGTGTCCCTGGGCGTGCGGCCCGAGCACCTGCGCATCGGCGGCGAAGCCAACACGGTGAAGGCCACGGTCACCTTTGTGGAGAGCCTGGGCGGCGCCACCTTCGCTTACTGCGCCTTCCCGGGCGTGGAAGACGCGCTGACTTGCGAGTTCGATGGCCGGACCCGGGTCAATGCTGGCGATGACCTCAACCTGCACATCCCCCCCGATGCCGGCTACCTGTTCGACGCCGCTGGCCGAGCCTTCCGCCGCCGTGCAGTGGTGGCCCGCGCACTGCCCGTGAGTGAAGCCGCATGACGTGTCGAGGCAAGGCCGCATTGGCGGCAGCGGCGGCTTGGGCACTGATGGGGGCCGCCCCCCTGCCCGCCCAAGCCCAGAGCGATCTGAAGTTGTTGGTGTGGATCAACGGCGACAAGGGCTTCAATGGCCTGCAGCGCGTGGGCGACGCCTTCGAGCGCAACACGGGCGTGAAGGTGGAAGTGCAGCACCCTGAAAGTGCGCCCGAGAAGTTCCAGCAGGCAGCGGGTGCCGGGAAAGGCCCGGACATTTTTTGTTGGCCTCACGACCGCGTGGGCGAGTGGGCCAAGGCCGGCTTGATCGTGCCGGTGCGCCCGAACAAAACCATCCGCGACGAGATCGAGCCCAGTGCCTGGGATGCCTTCCGTTACCGCGGCAAGGTGTGGGGCTACCCCATCGCCATCGAAGCCAACGGACTCATCTACAACAAGGACTTGGTGCCCAAGCCCCCCGCCACCTTTGACGAGGTGTTCGCGCTGGACGCGCAGTTGGCCAAGCAAGGCAAGAAGGCCGTGCTGTGGGATTTCAACAAGAGCTTCTTCACCTGGCCCATGCTGGCCGGTGCTGGCGGCTTTGTGTTCGGCAAGGACAAGCAGGGCGACTACGACCCGGGCCAAGTGGGCGTCAACACGCCCGGCGCCGTGAAGGCAGGCGAAATGCTCAAGCGCTTGCTGGATGAGAAGGTGATGCCCAAAGGTGCGCGCTATGCCGAAATGGAAGCCGGCTTTGCCCGCGGCACCGTGGCCATGATGATCAGCGGCCCCTGGGCCTGGGACAACGCCCGCAAGGCACGGATCAACTTCGGTGTGGCGCCCATCCCAGCGGTGGTGCCCGGTCAACCCAGCCAATCCTTTGTGGGCGTGTTGGGCTGCATGATCAGCGCGCCCAGCAAGCTCAAAGATGTGGCGCGCGAGTTCCTGGAGCACCACCTGCTGCGCCCCGAGCAGCTCAAGGTGGTGAATGCCGACGTGCCCCTGGGTGTGCCAGCCAACAAGGCCTTTTACGCCGAGCTCTCCAGCGACCCCAACATCCGCGCCACCATGCTCAACGCCCGCATGGGTCGTCCGGTACCCAACATCCCTGAAGTGGGCCGTTTCTGGACCGCCATGGACGCCGCCCTAGAAGCCATCACCAATGGCCTGCAAAGCCCCCAAGACGCCCTGGACGGCGCCGCCGCCCGCATGAAGGTGAAGCGATGAGCGCGCAAGCCGTAGCGACCCCGCGCCCGTTGCCACCACGCGCGCAGGGCGTGAACCCCTGGATCAAGTGGCCGGTCACCCTGGGCCTGGCCGGCGCCAGCCTGTGGCTGGTGTTCATGATCATGGCGGCTGGGCAGGTGTACTGGGCGATTGGCGCTTTGACGCTGTTCTCAGCGGCGTTTTACGTCTATCTCAGCAGTGCCAGCTTCGCTTACCGCTACCTGTTCCCCGGCGTGGCTGGGATGCTGTTGTTCGTGGCCTTCCCGCTGGTTTACACCTTCCAGCTGGGCTTCACCAACTACAGCTCCAGCAACCTGCTGAGCGAAGAGCGTTCGCGCGCCTACTTGCTGGACCAGACGGAGTTCGAGGAGGCGGAAGCCTTGGGCTACAGCCTGCACCCCGACGGCAAGGAATTCCGCTTGGTGCTGCGCACGGCCACAGGCGAGCCGCAGTGGGTTTCCGGCCCGCTGGCCCTGCGTAGCGGACGCACACCCCCGGTGGTGAGCGTGCAGCCTCCGGCCCAAGCCAGCTTCGCCATCCAGCAGCCGCTGAGCTTGAAGGAACTGCTGGAGCACCGCGATGTGCTGCAGCAGATGAGGGTGCAAGTCCCAGGCGGGCCTGAACTGCATTACGCGGGTCTGCGTGAGTTCGCACCACTCAAGCGCCTGTGGCAAGGCAACCCCGATGGTTCGCTCACCGAGACGGCCACCGGCACCATTTACTACGCCAACCAAGACACCGGCTTTTTCACCAGCGCCGAAGGCCAGACCTTGCAGCCGGGCTTCAAGGTGTTTGTGGGCTGGAAGAACTACGGGCGCCTGTTCGGCGATGCCGACTTCCGCGGTCCGTTCATGGCCATCTTCGTGTGGACCGTGGTGTTCGCGGCCCTCACGGTCGTGTTCTCGCTGGCCGTGGGCATGAGCCTGGCCGTGTTGCTGAACTGGGAAGGCCTGCGCTTCCGCACCGCCTACCGCACGCTGCTGTTTTTGCCCTACGCGGTGCCGGGCTTCATCAGCATCTTGGTGTTCAAGGGCTTGTTCAACCAGAACTTCGGCGAGATCAACGCCATCTTGGATGCGCTGTTCGGCATCAAGCCCGCTTGGTTCGCCGACCCCTTCTTGGCCAAGGTGATGATCTTGATCGTCAACACCTGGCTGGGCTACCCGTACATCATGATCATCTGCACGGGCTTGCTCAAAGCCATCCCGGCCGATCTGTACGAAGCCAGCGCGCTGGCCGGGGCGGGGCCGCTGACCAACTTCTTCAAGATCACGGTGCCGCAAATCATCAAGCCGCTGACACCGCTGCTGATCTCGGCCTTCGCCTTCAACTTCAACAACTTCGTGTTGATCGCGCTGCTCACCAACGGGCGACCCGACTTCCTCAACACCAAGTTGCCTGCCGGGCAGACCGACATCTTGGTCAGCTACACCTACCGCATCGCCTTCCAAGACTCGGGCGCTGACTTTGGCTTGGCCGCCGCCATCAGCACGCTGATCTTCATCCTGGTGGCGCTGCTGTCGATCGCCAACTTGCGCCTCGCCCGCACCAACTCAGGGAACTGACATGGCCATCGTCCAAGGCAAGAACCAAAAGTGGCGCGTGTTCCTGGCGCACGCGTTTTTGTGGGCCCTCATCGCCATCACCATCTTCCCGCTGCTGGCGGTCATCAGCATCAGCCTGCG
>CAZAIR010000042.1:15431-15809 GCA_964485225.1 uncultured Burkholderiaceae bacterium | reverse complement strand
GGCCGGTCGCCCGAGGTCAGCACATCGTCCACGATGAGCTGGTTCATCAAGGGCGCCACGATGGCGAACATCTCCAGCACCACGGCTACCGCAAAAATCTGGAACAACGAGCGCTTCAGGCCCACCACCTTGCCGGTGAGCTGCTTCAGGCTTACGCGGGGTGCTGCTTCTTGCTTCTTGAAGTCGGCATTGGGCGTCAGCTCCAGCGCCACGCCGGTGAAGTGGCGCGAGATTTCCGCCGTGCTCAGGTGCCGCTCGCCCACTGCGGGGTCCAGGATCACCGCGCCTTTGCGGGTCACCTTCCTGAGCACCACAAAGTGGTTCAGGTCCCAGTGCAGGATGCAAGGGGTTTGGAGCTGCCTCAGCTCCTCCAGGTCC
>CAZAIR010000042.1:0-15421 GCA_964485225.1 uncultured Burkholderiaceae bacterium | reverse complement strand
AGCGGGCGGCTGGAGAAACCCAGGGCGGCGGCGTACTGGATCAGCTGGCGCAGGTTGGCGCCTTTGAGGCTGACGGGGAAACGGCGGCGCAGATCTGAGAGGTCCAAACCCAGGCCGTGGGCGTTGGCCACCATGGCGATGGCGGCAAGGCCGCACTCGGCGGTTTCGGATTGGAGCGTAATTTTTGCCATCGAATTTCATTGAATCTGGGTGGGTCGTAAAATTTCGCAACACTGAATATCTCAGATGCGCAATCACGCCAATCACTGATGGCTGGGGTTTTCGATAATATTATCTTCGAATGTGCATACGCTTTAAATCTCTTCAATTGTGAAACCCAGCCTGGAGAGAATGGATATCAGGCCGAACTGACCATAAATGTGCCATGCGCCGACAACGTAGAGCACTGGGCCATATTTTTTCTGATTTTCTAGGATTTTTCCTATCCACTTATTGTTTCTGGGGGTCACATTGCACTCGTAGAGTATGCGAGCATACTCGTTATTAATTCGCGCGTCGAATGATGACAGCAGCCTATCTAGGTCGCCTGAAGCGAGGGCTGCTCTGCTTTCAATGATCTGGAGCCGTTGAAAGTCGATTGATTTTGCGGCAGCTTCAGCCGCCAGAAAAAGTTTTTTTACTTGTTCTTGGTTGCTGCAGTGAAACAGTTGGTTCTGGCCGCTTTCTACATCATCTAGCCACACGACGGGAAGGGTTGGCTTCTCGATGACTACCGCGCTCGAGAACGGTCGACCGGTCGATGGTTGGCCCACGATTCCTTTTCTGGTTTCTGCACTCAAGATTGAGAAGAAAGTTGCGGAGGCGAAAAATGGTTGAATGCTGTAAAAAGTTTCAAAAGGGGGAGGCGATGTTTTTGCTGCTTCTGCGGCGCTTTCTAGTTTTCTCCAAAGCTCTCGAGCTTCAGCTTCGGGCATCAAATCTTGGAGTCTTGCGCCTGGCCTGCCCCTCATGAGGACAGAAAACTGGTGGATATTCAGCGTGTTTTCTACGCCGATAGCTCCAGGCTGCATTGGAAGCTTTGAAAGCATGCGGCGCACCCTCTGTGGGTTTGCTGCCATTACATGTGACTCAGGCACGATGTAAACATCAGGCATGCCCTCCTTGCTTCCTCGAATAACAATCTCACTGCCGTATGCGGCGGATGCGTACAGTGCCGCGATGAAGAGGATGACGAAGATGCGCCGCACTTTTACTGCCTTTAATTATGGGGCGACTACTGAGCCGCCAACGTTACCCAGCTGCTCACATTTGCTGCCGGCAAGTACATTTTCAAGAATCTTGTCTTTGGCCCAATCCGTCACAGCGTCTGATAGGCCGTCCGGAATGGGCACTCTGAAGTACTCTTCTAGGCCGTATGCAGTACCATCGATTGCAAGATACTGTAGATTCATGTAGTCATCAAAATCGCCCCAGGAATCGAAGCCGCATGGTCGCTCCGTGTTGCCATACGATTGGTTGCTACCGCCGGTGTGCCGCGCCTCGCCGCCACAAACGAGCGAAAAGACTTGATGATCAATAGCTTTCACTTTTCACTTTCTTTAAATTTGACGCCTATTCCGCCGAGGGCGCCCAGCTCGGTTATTGTTTTCACCGATGACAAATACTAGATGCTGTTTTTTCTGTGGAGGGATATAAAATCCCTAATGTCAAATACGAGAATCGCTGTTTTGGATTCTCCTGTGGGCTTATCTGGCGTGCAATGCAAGGATGGGCTCTAGCGCCCACTCCCAAATCGCCCGCCCCTCCTGCCGCACCTGGGCATCCAGAGTCATCCCCGCCTTGAGTACTTTGTTCTGCCCGTAAGCCTGGAGCGACTGCCGCTCCAAGGCGACGGTGATCCGGTACAGCGGCTCCGCACTGCCCACGACCTGCATCAGCGCTTGGGCTTGACCCGTGGGAAGGTCTTGTGGGCTGATGGGCGTGCGGCTCACGGATGTGACCCTGCCAGGCTGCATGCCGAACTTTTGGTACGGGAAAGCGGCGTAGCGCAGCCACACGGCTTGCCCCTCCGCCACGAAGCCCGTGCTGCGGCTGGGGGCGTAGAGGTGGGCGACCAGGGGTGAGGCGCCCGTGGTGCTGGCTTCTCCGGCGGTGTTGGTTGGCACCAGGCTGACCAAAGTGCTGCCTGCTGTGGCCGATTGGCCAGGGAGGGCGCTCAGGGCCGACACCGTGCCGGATTGCGGTGCCGTGATCGTCCAGCCCGCGCGGGCATCCAGCTCACTGCCTTCTTGGGTCAGGCTGGCGAGTTGGCGTTGCAACTGGGTGCGGGTGGTGTCGAGTTGTGTGCGCAGACTGGCTAGTTCAGCTTGCAGGCTTTGGCGCTCGCGCCCGTTGGCTTCGATCGCGCGGCGGGCGTTGCGCTCGCGTAAGGAAAGGTCCAGCAGGGCTTCCTGCCGCTCTTGCGCCTGCACGCCGGACACAAAGCCATCGGCGGCCAGCTCGGTGAAGCGCTGCGTGTTCTTCTGCGCCAGTTGCACCCGCTGCTGGGTGGCTTCCAGCTCGGCTTGCAGGTTGAGCCCATCGGCTTTCAGGCTGCGCAACCGGTCTTGCAAAGCGCTGCTGCGCTGCTGGGCTTGTTGCTCGGCCAGGCGCGCTTCAGCTTCCAGGCTGCTGCGGCGCTGGGCCACGGCGGCGGCCTGCAGTTGCCCCAGCTCGCCGCCAGCCAACATGCGCTCGGCCCGCAGGCGGATCAGGGGCTGGCCCGCCTGCACGGCTTGGCCTTCGCTCACCAGCACCTCGGCCACTGTGGCGGGCTGGGGGCTGCTTAGGTGCATCAGCCCGCCTTCGGGCACCAGCACGCCGGGCACGCTGACCTTGCGGGTGAACTGGCCCCAGGCCGCAAAGCTGACCAAGGCCAGGGCGCAAGCTAGCGCCACGCCGGTGACCACGCCGAAGCTAGGCGGCCGGCCGATACGGATGCTGCCCAGCCATTGCACGGCTTGGGCTTGCATCACTTCGGGGCGGAACAGCGGGGTGGCGGGGGTGGACATGGGAGCGGTTCAAAGGCGCCGGCCGGGTTGGCCTTGCGTTGGAGCCGCATTGGAGCGATGGTGGGCGATTGCGGCAACGGGCCGCATGCGGCGAGGCCGTGGGCTTGCCACAAGGCGCTAGCGCGTGCTAGCCCCCTGTTTTTGGGCGCTTATCCCCCCGAGTGGGTGCGCAAAACGTGGCGTGGGGCACTAGAGCTCGCTCTCGAGGGGGATTGCTGCAGTGCGCCGCTTGGGTTAACCGTCTCACGCAACGCCGAGCCGATCTCGGGTTAACCCCCCCCCTGCGCTCTGAGAGCACTCTCTAGCAAGCCCCGAACCGTTGTGCGGGCTTGCGTAAAAGCTTGTTACTGGCCAGGGGGGCCGAGGTCGTTCAATGGCGACGTCATGCGCGGTGGAGTCAAGCCGCTGTTGGGTCTCGGCGGGTCTTGGCCCGCCCCGTCAGCAGTTCCGAGCGGGGCTGAAGGCTCAAGTCGGCGCCACGCTCAAGAAAAAGCGCGACAGCCAGCCCACGCCATGCAGCGCCTCGGCCGTGCCGCGGCCGCGTTGCTCGATGCGCACATTGGCCACGGCCGTGCTGGCCACGCTGTTGCCGGCTTGGATGGCGCGGGGGTCGACCTGGCCGGAGAAGCGCAGCACGTCGACGTTGTTGTTCACGCCGATCTGTTTTTCGGCGCTGATCAACAGGTGGCCGTTGGGCAGCACGCCCACCACCACGGCGGTGACGGTGCCGGTGAACTCGTTGGAGTTTTGGTTGTCGCCCGCGCCCTCGGTCACGTTGCTGCTGGTGGCGGCGGCGCTGGCCCGACCGAAGCTGTTCGGGCTGATCAGCGGCACGGCGGTGACGCCGGCGCTGAGGGCCCCGGTGCGCTCGGTCTTGCTGGTGGAGCTTTGGGTGGCCGTCACCCGCTCGGCGATGTTGATGGTGAGCGTGTCGCCGGTCATGCGGGCGCGGTGCTGCTCGAACAGGGGGCGGTAGCTGGCGGCCTGGAAGATGGCGCCATTGGCCGCCACGGGTTGGGGCAGCAAGGGCATTTGCACCACGGGCGGGGGGTCGAGGTCGACGCGGGGGTCCAGCACCGAGGCGCAGCCGGTCAGCAGCGCAACGAGGGGCAGCAGCAGGCAGTTGAATCGTTTCATGGCGCGCTCCTACAGCTGGCTCAAGCGCTGCAGCATTTGGTCGCTGGTTTGCACCGCTTTGCTGTTGAGCTCGTAGGCGCGCTGGGTGGTGATCATTTGCACCAGCTCTTCCACCACGTTGACGTTGCTGGTCTCGACAAAGCCTTGCTTCACCGTGCCGATGGCGTTGGTGCCAGGGTTGCCCACCTGGGGCGCGCCGCTGCTGGCGGTTTCGATGAAGAGGTTTTGGCCCTGTGGGTCCAGCCCGTTGGGGTTGATGAAGGTGGCGAGCTGCAGCTGGCCCAGCGTTTGCGGTGCGGCGGTGCCGCTGACGACGGCGCTGACGGTGCCGTCTTGCCCAATGGTGACGGCGCGCGCGTTGGGCGGCACGGTGATGCCGGGCAACAGGGTCTCGCCGTTGTTGTTGACGATGAGGCCGTTGGCATCGAGCTTGAAGGCGCCGTCCCGCGTGTAGGCAGTGGTGCCGTCGGGGCGCTGGATCTGGAAGAAGCCATTGCCGACGATGGCCATGTCCAGCGTGTTCTCGCTTTGCTGCAGCGCGCCTTGGCTGAAGGTGCGGCTGCTGGAGACCGGGCGCACGCCCAAGCCCACCTGCAGGCCGGTGGGCAGGTTGGTGCCCTCGGTTTGCGGCGCGCCGCTTTGGCGCAGGTTTTGGTAGATCAGGTCTTCGAACTGCGCGTGGCTGCGCTTGTAGCCAAAGGTGCTGACGTTGGCCAGGTTGTTCGAGATGTGGTCCAGCTGGGTTTGCTGGGCCTCCATGCCGGTCTTGGCGATCCAGAGTGAACGCATCATGGTGGTTCAGTCCTCAGGTGGGAGAAAGCAGGCGGCTGGAGACTTGGCCTTGGGTTTGCGCCAGGGTCAACAGCTTCATTTGTTGCTCGAACTGGCGGGCGGCCGAAATCATGCTGACCATGGTTTCGACGGCGCTCACGTTGGAGCCTTCCAGCACGCCGCTTTGCAGCCGGGCGGTGGGGTCGGCGGGCAGGTCGCCATCGGGGCCGCGGAACAGGCTGTCCTCACCGCGGTTGAGCTTGCCTTCGGGCGTTACCAGCTTCAGCCGGCCGATGTTGTTGGCCGGGCCGGTTTGGCCTTTGGCGCTGACGGTGCCGTCGGTGCCGATCTGCACCGTGGTGTTGGGCGGCACGGTGATGGGGCCACCGTCGCCCAGCACCGGCAGGCCGCCGGTGGTGACGAGCAGGCCCTCGCTGTTGACGTCGAGCGAGCCGGCGCGGGTGTAGGCCTCGGTGCCGTCCAGCGCTTGCACGCTGAGCCACGCGCGGCCCACCAGCGCCACGTCGAGGTTGCGCTCGGTGCTGTTCATCGGGCCGGCTTGCTCGTTGTAGCCCACCGTCGTTTCCAGCGCATAGGCGCGGGTGCTGGCGCCGTCGCCGCGCACCGGCACGGCGCGGAACGCCACCATCTCGGCCCGGAAGCCCGTGGTGCTGACGTTGGCCAGGTTGTTGGACAGCACCTCTTGCCGCTGCATGGCGGCTTTGGCGCCGGCCATCGCGTTGTAGATCATGCGGTCCATGGTGTTCTCCTCTTTCGATCAGTGCCAATGCGCCGCCGCCGGGCCGCCCCAAGACGGCACAACCCCCGTGGGGGGTGGCGACCGCAGGGAGACTGGGGGCTCATGGTTCAGCGGAGCTGAACGATGGTTTGCAGCACCTGGTCTTGGGTGCGGATCGTTTGCGCATTGGCCTGGTACACGCGCTGTGCGGTGATCATGTTCACCAGTTCCAGCGTCAGGTCGGTGTTGCTGTCCTCCAGCGCACCGGCTTGCAGGCTGCCGAAGTTGCCCACGTTGGGGGTGCCCAAAATGGCATCGCCTGAAGCGAAGGTGCGCGCCCACACGTTGCCGCCCAAGGGCTGCAAGCCTTGCGGGTTGCGGAAGTTGGCCATCTCCAGTTGGCCCGCGGGCTTGCTCTGGCCGTTGCTGTAGCGCGCGGTCACGATGCCGCCGGCCTCGATCAAGATGCCCGCCAGTTGGCCCGGTGCGTAGCCGTCTTGCACCACGTTGGTGACTGCGAACGACGAGCCGTTTTCGTTGGCGCCGCTCAGGTTGACTTGGATGCCGGGCACGTCCAGCACCGGGGCGCCTTGGGCGTTCACCGAGGCCGGGATGTCCAAGTTCACCAACCCGACCGGGAAGGTGGGTGCGCCGCCATCGCGCGGGAAGATGATTTGCTGCCAGGGCGCAGTTGGGTTGTTGGCGGCGTCCAGTGCGATCGGGTTGCCGGCCGAGTCCACCGCCACCGGCGTGCCGTTGGCGGTGGCATAAACGTTCCAGGTGGTGTCGCCGGTGGCCGGGTCGACGCTGGCCTTCTGGAAGTAAATCGTCAGGGCGATGTCTTGGCCTTTGGTGTCAAACACCGACAGCGAGGTGGCGTTGTTGTAGGTGGTGGGGTCGTTGAGCACGATGCCGCCGGCCGCAGGCAGGGTGACGGGCACGCGGGAGTCGACGTTGAACTCCAGCTTGATGTCGTTGGTGCGCTGAGGTTGGATACCGGCGGTGGGCAGTTGCAGCGGGCCGGCAATGCCGGGCTGGATCACGCCGGCGCCGTCGGCCGGGTAGCCCAGCAGGCGCAGGTCGTCGTTGTTGACGATGAAGCCTTCGCGGTTCACCTTGAACTGGCCGTTGCGCGAGTACACGACCGGGTTGAGCCCGTCAGTGAGCTGGAAGAAGCCCGAGCCGTTGATGGCCAGGTCCAGCGGGTTGTCGGTGGTGGTGATCGACCCCTGTGTGAACTGCTGCGCCACGCCGGCCAGGTTCACACCGATGCCGACCTTGTTCACGCCCGCGCCGTTGAGCGCCGCGGCGTAAATGTCTTCAAACTCGGCCCGCGAGGCTTTGAAGCCCACCGTGCTGGAGTTGGCCACGTTGTTGCCGATCACGTCCAGGTTCTTGCTGGCGGCATTGAGGCCCGAGAGGCCTTGTTGGAAACCCATGGTGTGTGTCCTCTTGGTGAAGCAGGGTCAGTCGACCGACAAAATCTTGTCGAAGGTGGTGGTTTTGCCGCTGGCAAGCGTGAAGCCGAGGCGACCGTTGGCGGTGTCGACGGCCACCACCTGGTCGCGCGAGAAGGTCGTGGCCGCCACCTTGGCGGCGCCGCGCGTGGCATTGATGCGGAAGTTCAGCTCCGAGTTGGGCGTGTAGCCCTCTTTGCTCCAGCTGAAGCTGTGGCGGCCGGTGTTGGCCGCGCCCAGCTGCACGGTGTCGATCACGGTGCCGGCAGGGGTCAGGATGTCGACGCTGATGTTGTCGGCCGTGCCGGACAGCTCGAAGGTGCCCACCGCGCCGTCTTTGCCCAGCTGCAGGCGGTTGCCGGCCAGGGTCACGTCGCGGCCGATCATGCCCACGCCCTGCATGGTCTGGTTCTGGCTGAACTGGCTCGACATCGACTGGATGCTGTTGTTCAGTTGGTCGATGCCGGTCACCGTCTGGATCTGCGCAATCTGCGAGGTCAGCTGCGCGTTCTCCATCGGGTTCATCGGGTCTTGGTTCTTCATCTGCGCCACCAGCAGCGTCAGGAACCGGTCCTGGTTTTCCTGCGCTTTCTTGGCGGCATCGCTCGCCTTGGCGGTGCCGGTGGCACCAGGGCTGAGCGTTGCGAGGTTGGCGATCGTCATGGCTCAAGTCCCTTTCACTGGCCCATCTGCAGCGTTTTCTGCAGCAGGCTCTTGGCGGTGTTCATCACCTCCACGTTGTTTTGGTACGAGCGCGAGGCGCTGATCATGTTGACCATCTCCTCGATGCTGTTGACGTTGGAGTAGGTGACGTAGCCCTGCTGGTCGGCTTGCGGGTGCTTGGGGTCGAACACGCGGCGCCCCGGGGTGTCGTTCTCGGTCACGCCCACCACCTTCACGCCGGCGCTGGCACCGTCGGCTGGGCCGCCCTCGCGGCTGCCCATCAGGTGCGTCTGGAACACCACCTGCCGCGCTTTGTAGGCACTGCCATCCGGGCCGGCCACGGTGTCGACGTTGGCGAGGTTCGATGCCACGGTGTTGAGCCGCTGGCTTTGCGCCGACACCGCGCTGCCGCTGATGTGGAAGATCTGGAACATCGACATGGCTTACCCCTGTGTTCAAGCGTGCTGCGTCAGCCGGCCGAGTTGTGGCTGCGCATGGCGTCCAGCATGCTGCGCACACTGCCGTTGACGAAGCGCAGCGTGGCTTCGTACTTCAGCGCGTTGTCGGCAAAGCTGGCCCGCTCGCGGTCCATGTCCACGCCGTTGCTGTCCACGCTGGTTTGGCTTTGCAGCGCCGCTTGGCGCGTGCGGTCGGCCATGCCGCCGCGGTTGTTCACCAAGTGGTTGGCGTGGGTGCTCAGGGGCAAGCCGGCATCGCTGCCACTGGCGCTACCGCCCATCCCGCCCACCGCCGCGCGCAAGGCCTTGCCAAAGTCCATGTCCTGGGCTTGGTAGTTCGGCGTGTCGGCGTTGGCGATGTTGCTGGCCAGCAAGCGTTGACGCTCGGCCCGCAGCATCAAGGCTTGGGTCTGGAACTGAAGGCCGTCGGTGAGGCGGTTGATCATGCGGGACCTCCGTTTGGGAGGGGGCTGAGGGAGCAGGTGGGCGGGTTTTTCCGTGGCATCGATTCTGGTGAGCACCCCTCCAAACTTGAGCCCGATAAGCACCCCAGCTGCCCCGCAATTCAAAGCTTAGGCACGGTGCCCCCTGCCTAGAGTGCAGTGCATGCCCCGCTCACGCCCCCTTGCTTCTGTGCTGCTGTGTGCCGCTTTGGCACCCGCCGCCGCCAGCCCGCTGCCGGCCGATTGGCTGCCGCGCGTGGAGCAATTGGCCGAGCAAGCCGCACGCAGCGCCCTGCCGGCCGACGCGCGGGTGGCGATCGAGGTTGGGCAGCTCGACCCTCGCTTGCGCCTGGCCCCATGTGCCCAAGTGCAGCCCTTCTTGCCGCAGGGCCAGAGCTTTTGGGGTCGCAGCCGCATCGGCTTGCGCTGTGTCGTTGGCGCTGTGCGCTGGTCGGTCAGCGTGCCGGTGCAGGTGCGGGTGTTTGCCCCTACTTTCGTCGCCCGTGGGCCGCTGACCGCCGGGGTGCTGCTGCAAAGCGAGCACTTCGAGCGCGCCGTGGCCGAAGTGAGCGCTGACAGCGCCCCCTTGCTGAACGAGCCGCCCATCGGCCGCGTACTGGCCCGCAACATGCAGGCTGGCGAGGTGATGCGCCAGCCGCACCTCAAATCCCGCCAATGGTTTGCCGCGGGTGACACCGTCAAAGTGAATTGGCAGGGTCAAGGTTTCGCTGTTTCGGCCGAAGGCCAAGCCATGGGCGTGGGCCTGGAGGGCCAATCGGTGCGCGTGCGCCTGAGCACCGGCCGCATCATCCAAGGCGTGGCGGTGGCTGAGCGCTTGGTGGAGGCGGCGTCGTGAGCGCGTTTTCGCCGGCACTCAGGGTTTTCCGTGATTCAGTTCACGCCATGCCCTGTCGATCGCACGCGCTACGAAAAGTCCCTAAAGTTCCGCGACACGGGGCCGAAGTAGCCCTGACGGAACCCGATCATGGGCTCCGTGGATGAAACCGGAGCCCGCCATGGAAATCAACAACAGCCAGAACCGCCCTCTGCAGCCCCTGCAGCAAGAGCGCAAGAACCAGCCTGAGCTGTCCCAGGCGGCAGGCCGTGTGGCGATCACCCCGGCAGCCCCGAACCAAACCGGTGCGCGGCCCGAGCCCATCAGCGCCAACCCACCTGCCAGCGCGCAAGTGGCGCTGTCCAGCAGTGCCGTGCAGTTGTTGCGTGGTGGCCAGGACGACGAAGCCAGCTTCGACGCCCGCAAGGTCGACCGCATCAGCCGCGAGATCGAAGAAGGCCGCTTTGAGGTCAACGCCGAAGCCGTGGCCGACCGTCTGATTGCCAACACGCGTGAGCTGCTCGGCCCACGCACCAACGAACCGACCCCGCCAGCCCGCTGATTCGCGCTGACCCCTCGCTCTGCTGATCTGGCAGGGCGCCGGCAGCGCGGAGGGCTTTGAAACCCCCACGCTGCCATGCTCCAAAACACCACCCCTCACGCTGACGCTGCCGCCGACCCGCTCGCCGCCCTGCTGGCCGAGCTGGAGGCGGCTTTGGCTTTGGTGCAACAGGCTTTGAGCCAGCGCGATGCCCTGGCCCTGGAGCAGCACGCCGGCCGCGTGCAGCAGCTCATGTCACTCGCCATCGCCCAGGGCAAGTCGCAAAGCCAGCGAGGCGTGTTGCAGCCGGCACTGCGCCACCGATTGGCGCAAGCTGGGGCGCAGATGGCCGCCCAGCGCGAGCTGCTGGGCCGCGCCACCGCGGCGCTGGACCGCGCGATTGACGTGCTGATGCCCGCCCCGCCCATTGGCCTTTACGGCCAAGCCGGCAAGCCGCTTCGACAACGCTCTAGCGGTGAAGGCCTGACGGCCTGACACTTCAGCGACTGGCGTCAGTCGCTCGTTGCCAGCCGGCGCACCCTTTCTAGGTAGGCCTGACCGTCAGGGGGTACCCCGCTGCGCTGGCTGGCCCAAATCATTTCGCCCAGCGCGTCCATGGCGCCATGTTGCGCCTCGTGCAGTGAGCCACGCTTGGCTGCGAGCAACTCCACCGCCTGACGGATGCCGCTGGGCTGGTCGATGGCCACCTGCTCGGTGATCGACAGGTGCATCGACAGGTGCAAGAACGGGTTCGTGCGACCGTCTTCGACCGGGTACTGCAGGGCCAGCGCCGTGGCCTCGTCGGTCAGCTCGGCGTGGTACTCGGGGTGCGCCTGCACCCAAGGCCAGGCCAGGGCTTCCATGGGGTTGAGCGCCTCGCCGGCAAGGCCTTTGCGCAGCGTGGCGCAAAAAAAGCGCCGCACATCAAGTTGGGAGGGTTGGTACATCGCACAGCTTCAGTTGTCGCCAGGGATTGTCGAACGCCGCCAGAATGACCGCATGAACCTGCTGCTTGTTGATGACCATCCGCTGATTCATGTGGCCGTGCGGGCCCTGCTGGCCGATTTCGACCCACCGGTGACGCTGCACAGCGCCCACAGCCGCCACCAAGCGCACGAGGTGTTGCAGGCGGGGCTGTCCATGGACTTGATGCTGCTGGACCTGCACCTGGCCGACTTTGGTGACGGCTTTGCGCTGCTGGCCGAGTTGCGCGAGGCGCACCCCGCGCTTCCGATCGTGACCCTGTCGGGCAACAACCAGATGAGCGAGGTGATCCGCGCCATCGACCAAGGGGCGATGGGCTTCATCCCCAAGCACACTGACCCTGAGGAGTTCAAACAAGCGCTGTTGTTGGTGGTCGGTGGCGGGGTTTACGTGCCGCCGATGAAAGTCGAGGACAACGCATTGCCGCCCGCCAGCAGCCGCAGCACCGGAGACACCGGCCCGGCGCTGCAGTGGCGCAGCCCAAAGCTGGCGCAGTTGCCCATCACCGCGCGCCAGCAAGAGGTGCTGCAGTGCCTGCTGCAAGGCAAGCCCAACAAGCTGATTGCGCAAGAGCTGCACATCAGTGCCGAAACCGTGAAAGATCACGTGGCGGCCGTGCTTCGAGCCTTGAAGGTGAGCACCCGCACCCAGGCCGTGCTGGCGGTGAGTGAGCTGATGCGCGAGCCGGCTGCGCGCTGACGGCGCGACTCAGGTCGGCCGGTAGGCCAAGCGCACGTAGATCGGGGCAAAGGCCTCGGCTTGCGTCAGCTCCAGCAGGCCTTCGCGGGTGAGCTCCAGCGTGGCGATGAAGGTCACCACCAGCACCTGGGGGCCGCGGTGCACGTCAAACAGGTGTTCAAAGCCCAGGTAGCGCTGGCCTTGAAGGCGGCGCAGCACGATGCCCATGTGCTCGCGCACTGACAGCTGCTCGCGCGTGATGCGGTGGTGCTGGTGCAGCTTGGCACGCGCCATCAGCTCCCGCCAGGCTTGCGCCAAGTCTTCAGGGCGCACTTGTTCGTACACCGGGTCGGCCGGCTCGTCGTTAGGCGGCACGTGGGCCACCCAGAAATCGCGCCCTTTCAGGGGCAGGCCGTCGATGTGGGCGGCCCCCACCTTGATCCGCTCGTATTCCAGCAGCCGGCGCACCAACTCGGCTCGGGGGTCTTCGGGTTCGCTGCCATCGTCGGACTTGCGCACGGGCAAGAGCATGCGCGACTTGATCTCGATCAGCAGCGCCGCCATCAGCAGGTACTCGGCGGCCAGCTCCAGGTTGTGCTGACGGATCTGCTCGACATAGCCCAGGTACTGCGCCGTCACATCGGCCAGCGGGATGTCGAGGATGTTGAAGTTCTGCTTGCGAATCAGGTAGAGCAGCAGGTCCAACGGGCCCTGGAAGGCCTCTAGAAAGACTTCCAGCGCATCGGGCGGGATGTAGAGGTCGGTCGGCAAGGCGAACAAAGGCTCGCCGTACAGGCGCGCCACGGCCACCGTGTCGACCACGTCGGGCAGGCCCACATCGGCCAAAGCCTCGCCCGCCTCAGGCGCCGTCACAGGTCCTCAGCCCTTGTTTTGGTAAACGTAGGGCTGCTGTGCCACACGGGCTTTTTGCCAGTCAGCTTGCTGGTTGCGGTCGATGTTCTTGTCCCACAACAGCGCACGGCCGGCGCGCTGCTCGGCTTCCAGGGTGGGCTTTTTGGCCTTGAGCTCGGCCACCAGCTCGGTTACGTCCGAGGTGTAGGGCTTCCAAAAGAGGGGCATGGCAGGCTTCAGTTCGGCAAAGGGGGGGCGATTTTAGGAAGGAACTGGGCCTCGCCGAGTTCGGCGGCGAAACCTGAGCGCCGCATCAGGCTCAAAGGTTGCTCGTTCGCCTCGGCCAGCAGCAGGCTCACGCCCCGGCGCTGCAAGGTTTGGTGGAGTTGGCGCAGGGCTTCGAGCCCCGAGGTGTCGAGCTGCACCAGGCGTTGCAAATCCAGCGTCACCGCACGCGTGTCTGGGTGCACCTGGTCGGCCAGGGCCTCCACCTTGCCCACCGAGCCGAAGAACAGCGAGCCGTACAAGCTGAAGGCCTGTGTGCCCTTGGGCAGCGGGCCCGGCACCGCGCTGACCTTGAACAGCTGCCCCATGCGGAAGATGAAAAACACGCAGGCCAGCACCAGGCCGATCTCGACCGCCACGGTCAGGTCGAACACGACGGTCAGCGTGAAGGTGCCCAGCAGCACCGTGCGGTAGGGCACCGAGAACTGGCGCAGCCGAGCGAACTCGTGCCACTCGCCCATGTTCCAGGCGATGAACAGCAGCAGCCCGGCCAGCACGGCCAGCGGGATGTGGAGCGCCAGCGGCGCGGCGAGCAGCATCACGGCCAGCACCACCGCGGCATGCACGATGCCGGCCAGCGGCGTGCGGGCACCCGAGCGGATGTTGGTGACCGTGCGCGCGATGGTGCCGGTGGCTGGCATGCCGCCCATCAAGGGGCTGGCGATGTTGGCGATGCCCTGCGCCATCAGCTCTTGGTTGGGGTCGTGGCGGGGCAGGTCGGGGGCCAGCTTGTCGGCCACACGGGCGCACAGCAGCGACTCGATCGCGCCCAGCATGGCGATCGTCAAGGTGGGCGTCACCAGCTGCTGGGCCGCTTCCCAGCTCAGGGCGGGCCATTGAGGCTGAGGCAGGGTATTGGGGATGCTGCCAAAGCGGCTGCCGATGGTCTCCACCGGCCAGCCTGCCGCCCAGGCCAGCAGGGTGAGCGTGACCAGCGCCACCACCGGGCCGGGCAAGCGCGACACCGAGCGCACGGCCCGGTGCCGCACCAAGTCGGGTGGCAGCGGCGTGCGCTTGCCCAACAGGTGGGGCCACAGGGCCAGCCCGGCCACACACAGCGCGCCCAGCAGCAGGGCGTGGGGGTTCCAGCTGGCGGCGTGCTGTGCCAGGGTGCTGAGCTGCGCAAAGAAGTCGGCCGGCATCTTGCCGGGCACTTGCAGGCCGAAGAGGTCGCGCAGCTGCGACAGTGCGATCAGCACCGCGATGCCGTTGGTGAAGCCGATGACGATGCTCACCGGTACATAGCGCACCAAGGCGCCCAAGCGCAGCAGCCCCATCGCGAACAGCAGGCCACCGGCCATCAGGGTGGAGAGCAGCAGGCCAGCCACGCCGTGGCGCTCAACGATGCCGTAGACCACCACGATAAAGGCGCCTGCCGGCCCACCAATCTGCACGTTGGAGCCGCCCAGCAGTGAAATCAGGCAGCCCGCCACGATGGCGGTGATGAGCCCGCTGGCCGGTGGCAAGCCAGAGGCCATCGCGAAGGCCATAGCCAGTGGCAGAGCCACCACGCCGACCGTCAGGCCGGCACCCACGTCCTGCCATCCCGCCTCTCGCCAGCATGCCAAGAGGCGCGGGCGGAAGGGGTGCAGGCGCAGCATGGGCTTACCTTACGCGCATGCCCGGCAAAGCACCTTGATGCGGCTCAAGGACGAACACGCCCGGCGTGGCTTTCTCGTCGGCGTGGCTCGCGGCCAGCACCATGCCCTCGCTGACGCCGAACTTCATCTTGCGCGGGGCCAGGTTGGCCACCAGCACGGTGAGCTTGCCTTCGAGGTCTTCCGGTTTGTAGGCGCCGGCGATGCCCGAGAAGACGTTGCGCGTGCGGCCTTCGCCCGCGTCCAACGTCAGGCGCAGCAGCTTGGTGCTGCCCTCCACGCGTTCGGCCTTGACGATCTTGGCAATGCGCAGGTCGGGCTTGACGAAGTCGTCGATGGTGATTTCGGGCGCGATGGGCTCACCGCCGGGCACCGGGGCGGGCGGCTCTGGTTTGGTGAACAGGGCTTCGACCTGCTCGGTCGTGACGCGCTGCATCAGGTGCTGGAAGGCGCCGATGGTGTGCGCGCCCAGGCGCGTGCTGGCATCGGCCCAGGTCAGCGGCGCCACCTGCAAGAAGGCTTCGACCTTGGCGCTCAAGCTGGGGAGCACGGGCTTCAGGTACAGGGTCAGCAGGCGGAAGGCCTCGATGCAGGTGCTGCAGGCCTCGTGCAATTCGGACGCAGCGTCCGGCTTCTTGGCCAGCTCCCAGGGCTTATGAGCGTCCACGTACTCGTTCACGGCATCGGCCAGGCCCATGATTTCGCGCAGCGCCTTGCCGAACTCGCGGCCGTCGTACAGCGCGGCCAGGCCCGGCGCGGCGGCTTGCAGTTGGGCGATGACGGCCTCGCCATCGGCGCCCAGCGTGGCTGACAACCGGCCTTCAAAGCGCTTGGCCAAGAAGCCGGCGGCGCGGCTGGCGATGTTGATGTACTTGCCCACCAAGTCGCTGTTGACGCGGGCGATGAAGTCCTCCGGGTTGAAGTCGAGGTCTTCCACGCGGTCGTTCAGCTTGGCGGCCAGGTAGTAGC
>CAZAIR010000041.1:0-15822 GCA_964485225.1 uncultured Burkholderiaceae bacterium | reverse complement strand
CGTCTGAGCCTGATCCTGGGCGGTGATGGCAAAGGACAAGACTTCACGCCACTGGTTGAGCCCATCCGCCAGCACGCGCGCGCCATCAGCCTCATCGGCCGTGATGGCCCGGCCCTGCAAGCGCTGCTCGAACCCTTGGGCTTGCCCATCGCCTTGCACGCCGATCTGCCCAGCGCCACCCGCTGGGCCTTTGCGCAAGCGCTGGAGGGCGACACGGTGCTGCTGAGCCCGGCCTGCGCCAGCCTGGACATGTTCAAGAACTACGCCCACCGCGCACAGGTGTTTGCCGACACCGCCCGTGAGCTGGCCCTGGAACGGGGGGCCTTGGCATGAGCGCCGGCTGGCAAGGTTTGATGAGCAAACTGGGTGCGCTCAAGGGTGGCGAAACCAGCATGACCTTGCCGGTTCGCGATGGCATCCACATCCGCGACAGCCAGCCCACGCGCGAGACGGGCTTCGACCTGCTGTTCGTCTGGCTCATCATGTGCCTGCTGTGCTTGGGCCTGGTGATGGTCTATTCGGCCAGCATCGCGTTACCGGACAACCCCAAATTCGCCCGCTACGCCGCCACCCATTTCTTCAGCCGCCACGTGCTGGCCATTTGCATCGGGCTGGGCACCGCCACGGTGGTCATGGCGCTGCCCATGCGTTTCTGGGAGAAGGCCGCCCCCTACCTGATGCTGGCGGCCTTCGTGTTGCTGATCATCGTGTTGATCCCCGGCGTGGGCAAAGGCGTGAACGGCGCGCGGCGCTGGTTGCCGCTGGGGGTGATGAACTTCCAGCCCTCGGAGCTGGCCAAGTTCGCTATCGCCATGTACGCGGCCAGCTACATGGTGCGCAAGATGGACTTGCGCGAGAACTTCCTCAAGGCCATCACGCCGATGCTGGTCACCTTGGCGGTGCTGGCCGTGCTGTTGCTGGCGCAGCCCGACATGGGCGCCTTCATGGTCATCGCGGCCATCGCCATCGGCGTGCTGTTCCTGGGCGGCGTCAACGCCCGCATGTTCGCGCTGGTGCTGGCGGTGCTGCTGCTGGCCTTCGTGCTGATGATCACTTTCAGCGACTTCCGGCGCGAGCGCATCTTTGCCTACCTCAACCCCTGGGACGAGAAGTATGCGCAGGGCAAGGCCTACCAACTCACCCACAGCCTGATCGCCTTCGGCCGCGGCGAGTGGTTCGGCCAGGGCCTGGGTGGCAGCGTGGAGAAGCTGCACTACCTGCCCGAAGCGCACACCGACTTCTTGCTGGCCGTGATCGGCGAAGAGCTGGGCTTCGTGGGCGTGGTGCTGGTCATCAGCGCCTTCTTCTGGATGACCCGCCGCTGCTTCCTGATCGGCCGCCAGGCCATCGCCCTCGACCGGGTGTTCGCCGGCCTCTACGCGCAGGGCATCGGGATCTGGATGGGCGGCCAGGCCTTCATCAACATGGGCGTGAACCTGGGCGCCTTGCCCACCAAGGGGCTGACGCTGCCGCTGCTGAGCTTCGGCGGCTCGGCCATCTTGATGAACCTCATCGCCTTGGCGGTGGTGCTCAGGGTCGATCTAGAAAACCGGCAAATGATGCGCGGAGGCCGCTCATGAGCGCCCACCTCGTCGTCATGGCCGCTGGCACCGGTGGGCACATCATGCCGGGGCTGGCCGTGGCCGCTGAGATGCAGCGCCGGGGCTGGACGGTGAGCTGGCTGGGCACCCGCACGGGCATGGAAAACCAGCTCGTGCCGCCGCACGGCTACCCGCTGGACACGATCAGCTTCAACGGCCTGCGCGGCAAGAACTTCGTGCAAACGCTGCTGGGCGGCTTCCGCTTGCTGAAGGCCTTTTGGGACTGCCGCGCCATCCTCAAGCGCCGCCGCGCCACCGCCGTGCTGGGCATGGGCGGCTACGTGTGTTTCCCTGGCGGCCTGATGGCCAGCTGGCTCAACCAGCCCTTGGTGCTGGTGAATGCCGACGCCGCGCTGCTGCTCAGCAACAAGGCCCTGCTGCCGGTGGCCGACCGCGTCGCCTTCGGCTTCGATGGCCCGGCCGCGCGCGGTACCCGCCAGGGCGTGGTCACCGGCAACCCGGTGCGCGCCGCCATTGCCGAGCTGCCGGCCCCGGCCGAGCGCTTTGCCGGCCGCCAGGGCCCGCTGCGGGTGCTGGTGGTGGGCGGCTCTTTGGGTGCGCGGGCGCTGAATCAAGCCGTGCCTGCGGCCCTGGCGCTGTTGCCAGCTGACGCGCGCCCGGTGGTGGTGCACCAAACCGGCAACGCCAACCTCGCCAGCGTCGAGGCCGATTACGACCAGCGCGGCATCCAAGCCGATGTGCGCGCCTTTATCACCGACATGGCTGCCGAGCTGGCCGCTTGCGACCTCATCATCTGCCGCGCCGGCGCGGTGACGGTGAGCGAGCTGTGCGCCGCGGGTGTGGCTTCGGTGTTGGTGCCGCTGGTGGTCAGCACCACCGCCCACCAGCGCGACAACGCCGCCCACATGGCGGCGGCCGAAGCCGCTGTGCACCTGCCGCAAGCCGAAGCCACCCCCGAAGCCTTGGCCGCCTTGCTGCAGAAGACCACCCGCGAGACCTGCCTGGCTTTGGCCCAGCGCGCCCGCACCCTGGCCCTGGCCAACGCCGCGGCCCATGTGGCCGACGAGATCGAGCGATTGACCACGGCCAAGCCGAACACGCCCAACGCCTCCCCGCAGAAAGGACGTGCCGCATGAAGCACGCCGTCAAACGCATCCACTTCATCGGCATCGGCGGCGCCGGCATGTCGGGCATCGCCGAGATCCTGCACAACCTGGGCTACAGCGTGTCGGGCTCTGACCAGTCGGGCAGTGCTGTCACCGAGCGCCTGGCCACCTTGGGCCTGCGCATCGCCATCGGCCATGACGCCGCCAACCTGGGCGACGCGCAGGCCGTGGTCGTGTCCACCGCCATCAAGGCCGACAACCCCGAACTGCTGGCCGCCCGCGCCAAGCCCATCCCTGTCGTGCCGCGTGCCGTGATGCTGGCCGAGCTGATGCGCTTGAAGTCGGGCATCGCCATCGCCGGCACGCACGGCAAAACCACCACCACTTCACTGGTCACCTCGATCCTGGTCGAGGCCGGCATCGACCCGACCTTCGTCATCGGCGGCCTGCTCAACGCGGCCGGCGCCAACTCGCGCCTCGGCGCGGGCGAGTTCATCGTGGTCGAGGCCGACGAGAGCGATGCCTCCTTCCTGCACCTGAGCCCGGTGCTGTCGGTCGTCACCAACATCGACACCGACCACATGGAAACCTACGGCCACTCGGTGAGCCGTTTGCACCAAGCCTTTCTCGACTTCCTGCACCGCATGCCTTTCTATGGCGCGGCCGTGGTGTGCAGCGACGACGCCGGCATCCAAGCCGTGCTGCCGCGCATCGAGCGCCCCGTGGTTCGTTACGGCTTCAACGCCGACGCCCAAGTGCGCGCCGTGGAGGTGCAAGCCCTGGCCGGCGGCCAGATGGCCTTCACCTGCCAGCGTCGCAACGGCGTGACGCTGCCCGACCTGCCCATCACCTTGAACCTGGCCGGCGAGCACAACGTGCGCAACGCGCTGGCCGCGATCGCTGTGGCCACCGAAATCGGCGTGCCCGATGGCGCCATCCAGCGCGCACTGGCCGCCTTCCAGGGCGTGGGCCGCCGCTTCCAGCGGCATGGTGATTGGCAGATTGCCGCGGGCGGCCAGTTCACCCTGATGGACGACTACGGCCACCACCCGGTGGAGATGGCCGCGGTGTTGGCTGCGGCGCGCGGCGCCTTTCCGGGCCAGCGCCTGGTGCTGGCCTTCCAGCCGCACCGCTACACCCGCACCCGCGATTGCTTCGAAGACTTCGTGCGCGTGATGGGCGCGGCCGACGCCGTGCTGTTGACCGAGGTTTACAGCGCCGGCGAAGCCCCCATCCCCGCTGCCGACGGCCGCGCACTGACCCGTGCGTTGCGCTTGGCTGGCAAAGAGCCGCAGTTCGTGCCCGAGGTGGCCGACATGCCCGCCGCCTTGGCAGCCATGGTGCAGGGCGGCGACGTGGTGATCGGCATGGGTGCCGGCTCCATGAGCAGCCTGCCGCGCCTGGTGGCCCAACACTTTCAGAAAGCTTGAGATGGCAAGCCCTCCCATCGACTTGAACATCGACCCGCGTGCCTTGGGCAAGGTGGCCGTGCTGTTCGGCGGCAGCAGCGCCGAGCGCCCGGTGAGCCTGATGAGCGGCAGCGGTGTGCTGGCCGCCCTGCAATCGGTGGGCGTGGACGCCCACGCTTTCGACCCGGCCGAGCGTTCGCTGCAAGCCTTGAAAGACGAAGGCTTCGCGCGCGCCTTCATCGCCCTGCACGGCCGTGGCGGTGAAGACGGCTCGCTGCAAGGCGCACTGGAGTTGCTGGGCGTGCCTTACACCGGCTCCGGCGTGATGGCTTCGGCCATCGCGATGGACAAGACCACCACCAAGCGCCTGTGGTCCACCGCCGATATCCCCACGCCCACCTACCTGAGCCTGGCCCGCGCCGAACTCACACGCGAGCGGGTGCGCAGCATCCCCGACACCTTGGGCTTGCCCGTCATCGTGAAGCCGCCGCACGAAGGCAGCAGCATCGGCATCACCAAGGCCAAGGGCTACTCCGACATGCAAGGCGCCGTGGCGCTGGCGCTGCAGTTCGACGACGAACTGCTGTTCGAGCAGTGCATCGAAGGCCCCGAACTGACCTGCGCCGTGCTGGGCGAGGGTGCCAATGCCGTGGCGCTGCCGGTGATCGAAATCCGCGCCGAAGACGGCAACTACGACTTCGCCAACAAGTACGAGACCGACACCACGCAGTACCTGTTCGGCAGCTTGCCCCCCGCGCTCGAGGCTGAAATCCAAGCCCAAGTGCTGGCCGCTTACCGCCTGCTGGGCTGCCGCGGCTGGGGCCGCGCCGACATCATGCTGCGCCGCGCCGACCAGCAGCCCTTCCTGCTGGAGATGAACACCAGTCCGGGCATGACTTCGCACTCGCTGGTGCCGAAGGCCGCGGCCCAGGTCGGCATCGCCTACCCCCAGCTGTGCCTATGGCTCTTGTCGCAAGCGCGGCTGGACGCCAACCGCCTGACGCCGGTCTGAAGCCATGCGCGCCGCCGACGCCCTTCATCTGCCGCCCGACGGCCCCGAACTGCCCAGCGATGTGCGCTGGATGCAGTGGGGTGCGCGCGTGTTGGCGGTGCTCGGCGTGTTGCTGATCTTGGCCGCTCTGGCACGCTGGGTGGTGCAGCGCCCGTCGATGGACTGGCGCCTGATCCACATTGACGGTGAGGTCACCCGCAACAGCCTGGCCACTTTGCGCGCCAACGCCTTGCCGGCGCTGAGCGGTAACTTCATCACCATGGACTTGCGCCGCACCCGGGCCGCCTTTGAGGCCGTTCCCTGGGTCCGCCGTGCCGAGGTGCGCCGCGTGTGGCCGGCCCAGCTGCGCGTCACGCTCGAAGAGCACCGCCCCGTGGCCACCTGGGATGGTCGTGGCGATTGGGGCGAGCCACCGCTCGAGCGCGCCTTGCTCAACAGCCATGGTGAGGTGTTTCACGCCAACCTGGGTGAGGTTGAAGACGCTGACTTGCCGCAGTTCGCCGGTCCTGCTGGTGCTGAGGCCCACGTGCTGCGCATGTGGCAGCGCTTGAGCCAACTGCACCCGCGTGACAGTGCGCCCATCACCCGGCTCGAACTCAGTGGCCGTGGCAGTTGGCGCGCCACATGGGAAGGCGGCGCCACGGTCGAGATCGGCCGAGGCAGCGAGACCGAGCTCGTTGACCGCTACCGCGCCTTCTTGACGAACGCCTACGCCGTCGCTCGCCGCTTCGGCACCCAAATTCAGTCGGCCGACTTGCGCCACCCCGATGGCTACGCGCTGCGCCTCGTCGGCATCGGCACCCAGTCGCCGTCCAAGACCCCTGTGAAGAACCCAGTTAAGAGGAAACCCTAATGGCCAAAGAGTACAAGGATCTGGTCGTCGGACTGGATATTGGCACCGCCAAAATCATGGTCGTGGTCGGCGAGGTCATGCCCGGCGGCGAATTGCGTTTGGCTGGCCTGGGTTTGGCACCGACCCAGGGTTTGAAACGTGGTGTGGTGGTCAACATCGACGCCACCGTTCAATCCATCCAGCAGGCCCTGAAAGAGGCCGAAATGATGGCCGACTGCAAGATTTCCAGGGTTTTCACGGGGATCACCGGCAGCCATATCCGCGGTCAGAACTCCACCGGTATGGTGATCGTGCGTGACAAAGAGGTCACACCGGTCGATGTGGCGCGCGTGGTGGAAACCGCCAAAGCGATCAACATCCCCAATGACCAGCGCCTGCTGCTGGTCGAACCGCAAGAGTTTGTGATCGACGGCCACGAGGTCAAAGAGCCGATTGGCATGAGCGGCGGGCGGCTCGAAGTCAAAGTGCACATCGTGACCGGCGCGCAAAGCGCGGCTGAAAACATCATGAAATGCGTTCGCCGTTGCGGCCTTGAGGTTGAGCAACTCGTGCTCAACCCATCGGCCTCGAGTTTGGCGGCCCTCACCCACGACGAGCGCGAACTCGGGGTGGCGCTGGTCGATATCGGTGCCGGCACCACCGATGTCGCGATCTTCACTGGCGGCTCCATCCGCCACACCGCGGTGATCCCGATTGCTGGCGACTTGATCACCTCTGACATCGCGATGGCGCTGCGTACGCCGACGAAGGACGCCGAAGAGATCAAGGTCGAGCACGGCGTGGCCAAGCAAATGTTGGCCGATCCGGCCGACAACGTGGAGGTCCCGGGCCTCGGCGATCGCGCCCCGCGCATGCTTTCCAAACAAGCACTTGCGGGGGTTATTGAACCTCGCGTCGAGGAAATCTTCTCGCTCGTGCACCAGGTTATCCGCGACTCCGGTTACGAAGAACTGCTGAGTTCCGGCATCGTGCTATCGGGCGGTTCGGCGGTCATGCCCGGCATGATCGAACTGGCTGAAGACATTTTTCTGAAACCCGTCCGGCGCGGCAACCCGACCTACAGCGGCGCACTGTTTGACATGGTCGCCAATCCCCGCAGCGCCACCGTGATGGGGCTTTTGGAAGAAGCCCGTGCGGCGCGCAGCCGGGGTTTCAAGGCCGCGCAACAGGCCGGCTCCATGAAAACCATGGTGCACCGCTTCAAGGACTGGTTCACGGGCACCTTCTAAGTCGTTTTTTCTGCGTCGCAGCCCTCAAAAAAGGGGCTTCGGGGCTTTAACTCTGAATCGCCGCGAGGCACAATTGCACGGATTAACGGAGGCAAATAATGGCAGCCATTGAAATGATTGACGATTTCACCCAAGGGGCCCGCATCAAGGTCATCGGCGTGGGCGGCGGCGGCGGTAATGCTGTCGAGCACATGATTGATGAGCGCGCGCACGGGGTTGAATTCATTGCTGCCAACACTGACGCGCAGGCTTTGGCCCTGTCGCGCGCCGACCAGGTGATCCAACTGGGTGACTCCGGCCTGGGTGCCGGCGCCAAACCCGAGGTGGGCCGCACCGCAGCCGAAGCGGCTGAAGCCCGCATCCGCGAAACCTTGAGCGGCACGGACATGCTGTTCATCACCGCCGGCATGGGCGGCGGCACCGGCACCGGTGCAGCGCCCATCATTGCCAAGGTCGCCAAAGACATGGGCATCCTGACGGTGGGCGTCGTCACCAAGCCTTTCGAGTTCGAAGGCAACCGTCGCACGAAGATCGCTGAAGCTGGCCTGACCGAGCTCGAGGCCAACGTCGACTCGCTGATCGTCGTGCTCAACGACAAGCTGCTCGATGTCCTGGGTGACGACGCCACGCAAGACAGCGCCTTTGCCTACTGCAACGACGTGTTGAAGAACGCCGTCGGCGGCATCTCGGACGTGATCAACCGCCCGGGCCTGGTCAACCTCGACTTCCAAGACGTGCGCACCGTCATGCAAGAGCCGGGCAAGGCACTGATGGGCACCGCCCAAGCCACCGGACCCGACCGTGCCGCCAAGGCAGCCGAACAAGCCATGGCTTGCCCGCTGCTGGAAGGCATCAATCTGACGGGGGCACGTGGCGTGTTGGTGCTGATTGCAGCTTCGCGCGGCACCTTCAAGCTGGCTGAATCGCGCTCCGCCATGAGCGCCATCAAGCGCCTGGCCCATGAAGACGCCCACGTCATCTACGGCACCGCTTACGACGAAACCCTGGGCGACGCCCTGCGCGTGACCGTCATCGCCACCGGCTTGGCCGGCCAAGCCCAGCGCCAAGCGCCGATGCAGTTGGTGCAAAGCCAGCGCACGGGCACCCACGACGTGCCGGTGCTGACGCAAGCCGTGGCCACGGGCGCTGCTGCCGGTTTGGCCCCGCACCCAGCCATGGGCATGGGCCGTGCCGCTGGTGCGGGCACCGATTTCGCGCAACGCGACGCACCCAGCGTGTGGCGCTTTGGGCGTGCGGCGCAAAAGGTGGATGCGATGGCGGCTTCGGGTCTTGATGACATCGAGATCCCCGCCTTCCTCCGCCGCCAAGCCGACTGAGCACGCTGTCAGGCTACTGCGCGCCCCGGGCCTGTGCCTGCGGTGCTCGCCGTACCGAAGTACGGCTCCGCGCCTCGGCGCAGGCGCGGGGCGCTCGCAACGCCTGCCACCGCGCTCAGTCTGAGCGCGGCTCGGTGAAATAGCTATTCCATTGATTGCATAGGCCCGCGCCACAAACGCGGGCCTTTTTGCTTGAGGGCTTGGACAATCGCGGCATGCTTGCTCAACGCACCTTGAAGTCCATCACCCGCGCCGTGGGCGTGGGCATTCACTCGGGCCGCAAGGTCGAGTTGGTGCTGCGCCCGGCGCCGGTGAACACCGGCATCGTGTTCCGCCGCACCGACCTGGCCCAGCTGGTCGACATCCCCGTGAACCCGCACAGCGTGTGCGACACGCGCATGGCCACCACCATCAGCCCCGGCGGTGACCCCGGCGGGCCGAAGGTGCAGACCATCGAGCACCTGCTCAGCGCCTGCGCCGGCCTGGGGCTGGACAACCTCATCATCGACATCAGCGCCGACGAAGTCCCCATCCTCGATGGCTCGGCCGCCAGCTTTGTGTTCTTGCTGCAGTCGGCCGGCATTGAGCAGCAGGACGCACCCAAGCGCTTCCTGCGCGTGCTCAAGCCGGTCGAGGTGCGCGAGGGCGAAGGCAAGCGCCTGATGTGGGCGCGGCTCGAGCCGCACCATGGCTACACCTTGAGCTTCGAGATCGAATTCGACAATCCGGCCGTGGCCGCCACGGGGCAGCGCTTCACCTTCGACATGGGCTCAGGCCTGTACAAAAAAGACATCGCCCGCGCGCGCACCTTCGGCATGACGGCCGATATCGAGTTGATGCGCTCGCGCGGCCTGACCCTGGGCGGCAACATGGACAACGCCATCGTGGTTGATGACTACAAGGTGCTGAATGCCGAGGGCCTGCGCTACGACGACGAGTTCGTGAAGCACAAGATCTTGGACGCCATCGGCGACATGCAGGTGGCCGGCTTCCCGCTGCTGGCGGCCTACACCAGCTTCAAGGGTGGGCATGCGCTCAACAACCTGCTGCTGCGTGAGTTGTTGGCCGATGCCAGCGCCTACGAAATGGTGAGCTTCGACAACGCCCGCGAGGCCCCCAAAGGCTTTGCGGAACTGGCCCCGGCCTGGTGATGCTGATCGGCTTGCGCTTGTTCTTCGGCCTGCTGCTGCTCGTCGGCTTGGCGTGCGTGATCTATGGCACCTTCAAGCCCGATCCGCGCTGGCGCCGGCTGGGCATGCTGACGCTGAAGTGGACGCTGTTGGCCATCTTCGGCTTCTTCGCGGTGGTCTTGGCCCAGCACTTCCTGGGCTAGCTGGAAGACTCAGGCCTCGGGCGCGAAGTGCGCCATCAGGCGTTCGCACCACGCCGTGGGGCCGGTCAGCGTCAAGGTCAGGCTGACCCAACCGTCAGGTTCGTCTTGGCGCTGTTCCCAGGCGTCCCAGCGGCCGCCGTCTTCCTCGGGGCCGCGCCGGCCCGGCTTGTGGCGTTGAGCCCAGGCCAGCACCGTCTGGATCTCGGCCTGCGCGGCGGCCACGTCGGCGGGCCGCACGCTGGCCATGGCGTCGCAACTGGCGTGGTCGTCGCCATCGTCGCTGAAGGCGAAGGTCAGGTAGTTCAGGGGTGTGGCGGGCATCGGCGGTCGGCCCTCAGGTCGCGTCGATGGCTTGCATGGCCGGGCCGCCTTGGCGTGCCACCTGGGTGTCGTGCATCAGGCGCGCCACGATCAAGCGCATCACATGGAAGCCCAGGCGCGGCTCTTGGTAGTACAGCAGCGCCATCTCTTCGGCCGTCAGGCTGTAGACCACGCAGTCGGCCGTGGTGCGCAGCGTCATGGTGCGACGCTTGTCGGCCGCGAACAACCCGATCTCGCCCACGAGCGCGCCCGGGCCGATGGCCTCGCCGTGCTCGACCAACTGCAGCTCACCGGTCTCGAGATACAGCATCTCGGTGGCGACATCGCCTTGGCGCCACAGCACCGTGTCCGCCTTGACCGTGCGGCGGTGCATGTGCGGCAGCAGCCATTCCGAGACCGGGGTGTCGGCGCGGGCGTTCTCGATCGCCTGCACCAGCTTGCGCATCTGCAGCGTCTTCTTCAGGTTGATGGGCACCAGCACGCCGTACAGCAGCAGCGTGGGCAGGGCTTGCATCAGCGCGCCGTAAGCGGCCAAAAAGCAGCAGGCCGCCAGGGCCACGATGCGCAGCGGCAGCATGCTCTTCATCATGTAGCTGGCCAGCATCAGCGCGGCGCCGATGAAGCCAAGTGCATAGGCGATGGTCTGGGTCATGGCGGCAGGGCCTTGCGGTGCGGCGTTGGGGGCGCGCGCATCGTAAGGGGCCGGATTGCGCCGGCGCTCAGATCGCGTTTGGGGCCGTGGATTGCTCCGCCAGCTGCTGCAGCGTTACCAAGCGGCGGTACACGCCCTCGGGCACCTGCATCAGCTCGGCATGCCGTCCTTGCTCCACCAGCCGGCCGTGGTGCAGCACCAAGATGGGATCGGCATCGCGGATGGTGGACAGCCGGTGGGCCACGGCGATGACGGTGACGCGCCCGCGCAGCGCGTCCAGCGCCTCGCCCAACAGGGCCTCGGTGGCGGAGTCGATGTTGGCCGTGGCTTCGTCGAGCAGCAGCAGCTTGGGCGAGCCCGCCAGCGCGCGGGCGCAGGCCAGCAGCTGCTTTTGGCCAGTGCTCAGGCTCACACCGCCTTCGCCCAGCAAGGTGTCGTAGCCCTGGGGCAGGGCGGCCAGGGTGTCGTGGATGCGGGCGGCGCGGGCGGCGGCTTCCAGGTCGGCATCACTCAAGTGGCTGCGGCCCATGCGCAGGTTCTCGCGCGCGCTTTGCGGCAGCAGCTGGGGCTCTTGCGGCACCAGGGCCAGGTCGGCGCGCAGCTGGGCTTCGTCCAGCGTGCCCAGGGCGTGCCCATCCAGCCAGATGCCGCCGCCGCGCGGTTCGTAGAAGCGCAGCAGCAGGCTCAGCAGCGTGCTCTTGCCGCTGCCGGTGTGCCCCACCAAGCCCACCAGGCTGCCGGGTGGGATGTCGATGTGCAGATCGTGCAGCACATCGGGCCCGTCGCCATAGCCGGCGCGCAGGCCTTGGATGCGCAGCGCCCCCGCACCCATGCGCACCGGGCCGCTGGCGGGGCAAGCGGGCAGCGGCGCTGCTGGCTGCTGCAACAGCACGCCCACGCGTGCAGCGGCCACCAGGCTTTGCTGCAACTGGCCGAACTGCATGGTGATTTGCATCAGCGGCTCGGTGATGCGGCTCAGGTAGGTCAGGAAGGCGTAGAGCAAGCCCACCTCCACCCCGCCCAGCGCCGCTCCGCCCGATGGCGTTTGCGCGGCAAAGCCGTAGATCAGCGCCACCATCAGCAGCACGTTGAGCAGGTCCAGCATCGGCCGCAGCAGCCAGGCGTTGGCGCCCAGCTCTTGCATGCGGGCTTGGTAGTGCTGGGCGTTGTGGGCGTTGAAGCGCTGGCCAAAGCGGTCGGCGGCGCCGCTGGCTTGCAGCACGGCCATGCCGGCCAGGTTCTCGGCCAGCTGGGCGTTGATGTCGCTTTTCAAGGCCCGCGCCTGGGCCACAGCCTTGCTGGACAGGCGCTGGTACAGCGCAATGATGGCCGCCATGGCCGGGCCCAGCAACGCCATGATGAGCATCAGCCGCCAGTCCAGCCAGGCCATGGCCAGCAGCGAGCCGATGACGACGATGCTGGAGTCGAGCATCACGTACAGCACCTGGCGGTAGAGCTGGTTGACGCTCTCGGTGTCGTTGGTGACGCGGTTGGACAGCGCGCCGCTGATCTGCCCATCCAGGTAGGCCATGGGCAGGCGCAGCACGTGGCCGTAGACCTGCTCGCGCAAGCGCAGCACCGCGCGCCGGCCCACTTCGGCCATGCGGGCGAGCTGCGCGTAGCGGATCAGGCTGGCGCCAGCCCCGGTCAGCAGCAGCGCCAGCAGCAGCAGCGCCATGCCGGCCGGGTCGGCGCTGCGGCCGGGCAGCAGGTAGTGGTCGATGTAGTGCTTGCCCAGCAGCGGGCCCGCGGCCTCCAGGGCGGCGGCCAGCACCAGCCACGCGGTGCCGATGAGCACCATGCGCCGCTCCGGCCGCGCGGTGCGCCACAGCAGGCGCGCGGCATCGCGCACGTTGGTCTTGGCGGTGTCTTGCGACAGATCGGGGGCGCGATCAGTCATCCAGGCTGGCCTCCAGCTGTTGGTAGCGCCACTGGGTGGCGTACCAGCCGTTCAGCGCCATCAGCGCGGCGTGGTTGCCGCGCTCGGTGATGCGCCCGGCTTGCAGCACCACGATCTCGTCGGCTTCTTGCGCCGCACTCAGCCGGTGGGTGACGACCACCAGCGCGCACTCGGGTCGCGCCGCGCGCAGGCTGCGCAGGTGGGCCAGGATTTGCGCCTCGGTGCCGCTGTCCACCGCCGACAGCGCGTCGTCGAGCAGCAGCAGCGGTGCTTGGCTCAGCAGCGCGCGGGCGATGGCCACGCGCTGACGCTGGCCGCCGCTGAGGCTCACGCCTTTTTCGCCGACCACCGCGTCGTAGCCCTGGGGCAGTCTTGTGATGTCGGCGTGCAGCGCTGCGGCCTGTGCCGCGGCTTGCACCTCGGCGTCGCTCGCTTCAGGACGGCACAGGGCGATGTTGCCGGCCACGCTGGCGCTGAACAAAAACGGCTCCTGTGGCACCCAGGCCGTGGCTTGGCTCAGGGCGCTGCGCCGCCAGCTGGTCAGCGGCGCGCCGTCCAGCTGCACGCTGCCCTGGGTGGGCTCCCATTGGCGCAGCAGCAGGCGCAGCAAGGTGGTTTTGCCCGAGCCCGTGGGTCCCACCACGGCCAGCACCCGGCCAGGGGCCAGGTCGAGATCGATGCCGTTCAGCGTTGGGCTGGCGTCGGCCCCGCCGTAGCTGAAATGCAGGTTGCGCACCTGCAGCGCCGCGCGCTGCACCGGCCCCATTTCGCCGTCGTCCACCAGCGTGGGCGCCTGCTGCAGCACCGGGGCCAAACGCGTCCAGGCGGCGCGGCCGCGCTCGATCAGGCTGATCACCCAACCCGCGGCAAACATCGGCCAAATCAGCCGGCCCAGCAGCAAGGTGAAGGCGGTGAGCTGGCCCACGGTCAGCTCACCTTTGGAAATCAAGTAGCCGCCCAGGCCCAGCGCCAGCACGGTGCTGGTGGTCAGCGTCAGGCCCACGGCGGGCTCGTAGGCGGCCTCCCAGCGCTGCGCGCGGTAGTTGGCACCCACGGCGGCTTCGGCGCGCTGCGTGAAGGCGGCGGTTTCAACGCCGGTAAGCCCCATGGCGCGCACGGTGCGCAGGTTGCTCAATCCCGTCTGGGCCTGGCGGCTCATCTGCCCGAAGTGCTCGAGCGACTGCGTCCACGCCAGGTGGATCTTTTCGCTGATGAGCCAAAACGCCCAGGCCATGAACGGGAAGGGCAGCAGCGCCACGGCGGTCAGCCGCCAGTCGGTCGTCCACAGCATGGCCACCAGCACCAGCACCAGGGTGGCGGTGCCGTCAAAGCCGGCCAGCATGCCGTCGCCGGCAGCGGCCTCCACGGCGTCCACGTCGTTGGTGGCCAAGGCCATCAGGTCGCCGCCGCGCTGCACCTGGAAGTAGGCCGGCGCTTGCACGCTCAAGCGCTGGTAGAGCTGCACGCGCAGCCGCTGGCCTAAGCGGAAGCTGGCCCCAAACAGCGCGTAGCGCCAACCCACCCGCAGGCCATACACCGTGAAGCCGGCGGCCAGCAGCAGGCCCAGGCCTTGCCACAGCGCAGGGCCGACCAGCTGGCCTTGCACAGCGTGGTCCACCAAGCGGCCCACCTGGTGGGGCAGCCACACCTGAAGGACGGTGATGCCCAGCAGCATGGCGGCCGCTGCGGCATAGGCGCGGCGGTGTTCCCAGACGAAGCCGCGCAGCAGTGCCGCCAGGGTTTGCGGCTGCGGGGTCATGCGAACAGGGGGGCGGTCAATAGGTGCGCCCGCCTTTGAACTGCGCATGCTGGCGACGGGCCAGCGGGCTCTTTGCCCCCATCGCTGCAAAGCTGGTTTGGGCGTGCGCATGCATGATGGCCAAGCCGAGCGCGTCAGCGGCATCTGGGCCCGGGAGGCCCGGCAGTTTCAACAGGCGTTGCACCATGGCCTGGATCTGCTCCTTCTTGGCGTGACCGTGGCCCACCACGGCCTTCTTCATCTGCAAAGCGGTGTACTCAGAGACCCCTAGGCCGCTGCTGGTCAGCGCCACCAATGCTGCCCCTCGGGCTTGACCCAGCAGCAGGGTCGATTGGGGGTTGACGTTGACGAAGACGACCTCCAAGGCCGCGCAGGTGGGGCTGTAGGTGCGCGCCACCTCGCACACGCCGGCAAAGATGATTTGCATCCGCGCTGGCAAATCGCCCGTGGGCACACCGGTGGTCTTGATGGTGCCGCTGGCGACGTAGCCCAGGCGCGGCCCATCGGCGTCAATCACGCCAAAGCCTGTGGTTTGCAGGCCGGGGTCGATGCCAAGGATGCGCAAGGGGGAACCTAGAAGCGGCGGTTGGACGCGGCCGAGTGCGCCGCGATGGGGTGCGCCAGCAAGGCGCGACGACGACGCGGGCTCGCGCCCGCTAGAAGAAGCAACGCCGCTGGCGCGCGCCAGCGCGGTGCACTTGGCTGCGTAGCGCGCTCGCCCAGCAGACGAATTGGGTCGTGAGCCCAGGGCGTCGTGAAATCAAAGGCTGCCATGCGGAGGGAAGCGGTCAACTGCCGTTTTTAGGTTCAGTCGAGCTTGAAGTACCAGCGCACCGAGTGGAAGAAGATCGGTGCGGCAAAGCACAGGGCCGCGGTGCGGTCGAGCAAGCCGATGGCGCCGGTGATAGCGCTGCGGTTGCCCCAGTAGTGAACGCCGGCCTCGCGCTTGAGCGCCTTCATCACCAGCGCGCCCAGCGTGCCGGCGGCCGCTGCAATGAAGGCCATCACAAAGGCTTGGCCCACCTTGAACGGCGTCATCCAGTACAGCAAGGTGCCGGTGAAAGCGCCCGATAGCACGCCGATCCACCAGGCCCGCTTGCTGAAGCTGCGGCTGATGCGCCGCAGCATCGGCCGGCGGCGCAGATTGCGGCTCGCCACCTCTTGCATGATCTGCGCGACCGACACCACCATCACCAAGAAGAACAGCAAAAACGCGCCGCGGTCTTGGTACTGCGGGAAGCGTGGGAAGTCGAGCAGCAGCAGCGCCGGCCCGTGCGACAGGCCGTAGACGCAAACCATGATGCCCCACTGGATCTTGGCGTTGCGCTCCAGGAAGCGGCGCGGGTCAT
>CAZAIR010000040.1:12702-15865 GCA_964485225.1 uncultured Burkholderiaceae bacterium | reverse complement strand
TGATGGATCCTGTGCACGACCAGTGGCGGGCTTGGCCCGTCTGCGCGAATGATCTCCCCGATGCGCTGGAGCTGGGCCGGCCCGCCCGCCATCCCTCGACTGAAGCCACCATCCTTTGACGGCTGGCAAGCCTGCCAGATCGCTTCGCTTCGCGCTGAGGTGGTCAACATCTCCGCATGGACACCACTCTCCTGGCCAGATCATCGGACCTGGATACCCGTCAGGCCGACCCTGCACTGCCTTCTCGAGCGTGCCTGCCCTGCGAGTCTGCCTTGCTGCAAGAGGCGCTGGGAGATCAGCAGCTGTGGTGCGCATGGGAGCGTGTGCGCGACAACCTGGGGTGTGCCGGCACCGATGGGCAGAGTTTCCAGGCCTTTGGTTCTCAGGTGCTTCATCATGTTCAGACATTGAAGGCCGACGTGCTGGCCGGCCGCTACGCGCCGCGGCCACTGAAGCTGGTTCACATTCCCAAGCGACATGGCGGAACAAGGACCCTGGCGATTCCCGCTGTGCGCGACCGCGTGCTGCAGTCTGCTGTGGCCTCGGTGTTGGGGCCGAAGCTGGATGCCGGCTTCGACGACGCGAGCTTCGGCTACCGGCCCGGACGCTCGGTACAACAGGCCCTCGCGCGGGTGCTCGCCGGTCGGGACCAGGGGTTCCAGACCGTGGTCGATGCAGACATCGAGTCCTTCTTCGACCAGATCGACCACACCCTCCTGATGGGGCAGGTGGACGCTCATCTGCGCGGTGATGCGCTGTCCGGCCTGATCAGCTTGTGGTTGTCGGCGGTGCTGCACGCCCCCGGGGAACCCGCCCGTCTGCTCACGCGTGGCGTGCCGCAAGGGTCTCCGCTGTCACCGCTCTTGGCCAACCTGTACCTGGATCCGTTCGACCGGGTGATTCGACAAGCCGGGCTGCGCCTGGTGCGCTACGCCGACGACTTCGTGGTGATGTGTGATGGCGCCACGCAGGCGCATAAGGCGCTCGGCATGGTCAGGCAGGCTCTGTGTGCGCTGAAACTGAACCTCAATGAGAACAAGTCACGTGTTGCCAAGTTTGCCGATGGTTTCGTCTTCCTGGGCGTACGCTTCCATCACAACCTCGTCGAGGCTGTCGATCCTTCAGCGAGCCCTTGGCTCGTTCCCGACGACCGTACCGGCAGCGTAAACCGACGCGGCGCGCTGAAACAGGCCGGCGATGGAGGCAGTCCTTCTCAGGACGGTGACGAGCTCGACGCGCAGCCGTTTCACACCGCGCACGGCCCCTCCGAGGTGGGTGCGAGCGCTGTGCTGCACACGCTGGACACGGCGCTGGACGCCGGTGATGAATTCAACTCGGCCCAAGACGACGGCGTGAAGCTGGCGCCTTCACCAGCCGCATTGCTCCAGTCGCTGTATGTCAGCCAGCCCGGGTGCTGGTTGACCCAGGAACACGATCGGGTTGTCGTCAGCCGCAACCATGGCATCTTGGCCAGCGTCCCGCTGGGACAGCTGGACCAGATTGCGGTGATGGACAACGCCATGGTTTCCACGGCACTCTTGAGACGATGCGCCCAACGTGGCGTGTCGGTGGCAGTGGGCGGACGCGGCCCCGAGATCCTGACCCTTGACCGCGGTCGATTGGCGGACCAACAACTTCTGCGGGCCCAGTGGCAGGCCCAGGATGACACAGCGCTGCAAGTGATGCTGGCGCGTCGCTTGGTGGCCGGCAAGCTGCACAACAGCCGGGTGGTGCTGAGGCGATTCGGCCGGCGGAACGACTCCGACGAAAAGCAGGCCCAATTGGCGGCTCACCAGCATGCCATCACGCACCTGGAGAATCGCCTCGACGGGGCCAACGACTTGTCCACGGTTCGCGGTCTGGAAGGCGCAGCAGCGCGGCGCTACTTCGAGGGCATGCGTCTTCTGCTGCCGGAGGGTGCGCACTTTCCGGCACGGCAGAAGCAACCTCCGCGCGACCCGGTCAACCTCTGTTTGTCTCTGGGCTATGCGGTACTCGCCCATAACCTGCACACCCTCGTTCGACTTGAAGGCCTGAATCCCCACCTCGGGCATCTGCACCGGGCAGCGCCTGGCAGCGTGGCGCTCGTGTCTGACCTGATGGAGGAATTCCGGGCTCCCGTGGCCGATGCCGTGGTGTTGACGCTCTGGCGCCAAGGCGCTCTGTCGGAGACGGATGTGGATTGGGCGCCGGTGGGCGATGAGCTGCCATGCCGCCTTCAGCCCGCAGCTCGCCGCCGTTTCATCGACGCACTGGAACAAAAGCTCCAGAGCCAGATGCTGCATCCGGTCTGGAAGAAGTCAATGGATCTTCGGCGTGCGATGCAGGCGCAGGTCCGGCATTACATCCGTGTGCTGCTCCGGATCGACCGGGTTTACCAGCCCTTCAAGCTGCGCTGAGCCCAAGTCCCTTTCTGCTTTCGTTTCATGCGAAGACTCTGGGTCGTTTCCTATGACATCGCCGACGATCGCCGGCGCATTCGCTTGGCCAATGCCCTGGCTGGGTGGGGGCAGCGGGTTCTGGAGAGTGTCTTCGAATGCAGTTGGCGGGCCGACCAGGTGCCCAAGGTGGTTGACCAACTGTCGGCATTGATCGACCCCGCCGAGGATCGGCTTTGGCTGGTTCCGGTGTGCGCCGCCTGTCGCGCCAAGGCCTGGGTCAACGGCCAGCACCGCCATCCTGACGATCCTCCTTGGCGCATCGTCTGAAGTGTCGCCGGAGGGCTGCATGTTTGGGTAATCCACGGCGTGTGTGTCCAGGCTGGCCTAGGACAAGCTGTCATGGCCAGCTTCAATCGCAATCCCTTTCAGCAGGGGGCGTGTCGAGACAATGCGGGCGACAAGTGGAAGTAGCGCTGAGCGTCGCAATCCCTTTCAGCAGGGGGCGTGTCCAGACCCATGAACTTCGCTCGCAAGCTCACCATCGCCAGTCGCAATCCCTTTCAGCAGGGGGCGTGTCCAGACCTGTGCGCTGCAACGCCGACGCGCACCGCCGGTCGCAATCCCTTTCAGCAGGGGGCGTGTCCAGACTCACTGAGCCGTCGGCTTCCGCGGGCTTCGGCCGTCGCAATCCCTTTCAGCAGGGGGCGTGTCCAGACCTGAGCGGGACAACGATTTGATCGCCAGTCTGTCGCAATCCCTTTCAGCAGGGGGCGTGTCCAGAC
>CAZAIR010000040.1:3695-12602 GCA_964485225.1 uncultured Burkholderiaceae bacterium | reverse complement strand
GTCGCAATCCCTTTCAGCAGGGGGCGTGTCCAGACACACTTCTGGAATGTAGAAGTGGTTCGTTGGGTCGCAATCCCTTTCAGCAGGGGGCGTGTCCAGACACTTCCGCAACATCATGAGCCTCGTGCTCGTGTCGCAATCCCTTTCAGCAGGGGGCGTGTCCAGACGAAGGAGAGTGCACATGCAAGCAAAGAACGGAGTCGCAATCCCTTTCAGCAGGGGGCGTGTCCAGACTTCAAGACGACCCCGCGACTGACAGCCCTCGCGTCGCAATCCCTTTCAGCAGGGGGCGTGTCCAGACGTATTTTCCACTTGAAGGGCCCAATCTTTAAGTCGCAATCCCTTTCAGCAGGGGGCGTGTCCAGACCGCCCTCTCCCTCACGGGGTGTGGGGCGAACTAGTCGCAATCCCTTTCAGCAGGGGGCGTGTCCAGACAAAGTTCGCACAGCATCGTCTGCGCAGCTGGTCGCAATCCCTTTCAGCAGGGGGCGTGTCCAGACGGCAGAATGCCCCGGCATTGGTCCCGGCGAAGGTCGCAATCCCTTTCAGCAGGGGGCGTGTCCAGACGTCTTTGCTCGCCGCTGCGGGTGTAGTTCAAGTCGCAATCCCTTTCAGCAGGGGGCGTGTCCAGACACAGTCCTGATTATTGGAAATCAACATTTATGTCGCAATCCCTTTCAGCAGGGGGCGTGTCCAGACTGTAGCGTTTAGCGCCCTTGTAGATCAAGCACTTGCAAGCGATTTGCGGACAGCACAGGCTCTCGCCGCCGAATTCCACCAACTTTGGCTCAAAACGGCCTCCCGCGGCGCGTTGAACATGAAAAACTCCTTATGAATCAATGTGCTGCCAGCGTCATGGTCCTCGGGCCGAGCCGCTTGCTCAATCGCTACCGTACCTTCCGCAAGCTCCATCCTCTTGGCAACTTTGCCCAGAGTCCATCGCCGTTCAAGGTCAAGGCACACTGGTTACACCATGTTGCGTTGCTGCGATACTGCATCTAAACACCGGCCTGCCCCTGGTCTCGCGCGTGCGCTCAGCCGGGCTGAAATGCGGGGCACATTCGACATGGGGAGGAGCTTGTCGTGATCAATGCCGATTCTTCGGGGCCGTCGCCCGGGGCCCATTCCATGTCATCGGTGCGGCGTGTGGCGGTGTTCGTGCTGGGTACCTCTCCAGCCGTCATCACGGAGACCCTTTATGCCTTGTTGATGCGGACTGAACCGTTCGTGCCCGACGAGGTTCACGTCATTACCACCACGGTCGGTGCGCAAGCGGTCGAGCGTGAACTGCTTCGCCAGGACAGCGGGGCGTTCTGGCGACTGCTTGGCGACTACCAGGATCGCCTCGGCGGCAAGCGGCCGTTGTTCGACATGGCGCGCACGGTGCATCTGATCCGGGCCACGCGCGAGCAGGATGCGCTGGACGACATTGTCACGCTGAAAGACAACCACGCGGCGGCAACCACCATCTACAGGGTGATGCGCGACCTCAAGCAGGTGCCGGCCACGGTCGTACATGCCTCGGTGGCTGGCGGGCGCAAGACCATGAGTTCGTACATGGGCCAGGCCTTTTCGCTCTTGGCTGACCCCGACGATGTGCTCACCCACGTTCTGGTCAATGAGCCTTTCGAGCGTACGCAGCCCACCTTCTTCTTTCCGCCTCGGCAATCCGTCCAGCTCACGGCCGCCCGTTGGGACGGCACCGTCAACACCGGGGATGCACGCGTGACGCTGGCCGAACTCAGTGTGCTGAAGCTGGGTCCCTTGCTGCGCACAGCACTGCCCGCCGCGGTGCTGCATGACTTCGATGACACGATGGTCTTGGCCAAGGGACTGCTGGAGCCTTTCGAAGTCCGCCCGGCCGTGCTGGAACCCAGGCTGGGCGTGGCCAAGGGAGTCAAGCGTCGCCCCGTGCTGAGTATGCTGGGCCGACAGGTGGAGTTGACGCCCTTGCAGTATGTGGTCTTCCTGCTTCATGCGGTGGCCCTCGAGATGAAGTTGTCCGGTCGTCTGGATGATGACGCGCTCAGCTTTGGAACCAAGGACCATGCCGTGTTGACCCTGTCTGACTGGGAGGCCCTGTGCGACCTTGACGAGATTCCGCTGTCGCCATTGGAAGTCGATGAACCTGCTCCCAGCTTGACGGTGTACTCCAAGTTGGTGGATCGACTGCGGACAGAAGTTGGCGAAGTGTGCGAACGCCTTCGTCTGGTTCGAGTCGTGCCGGAGGGTGATGACGCCCATGCAGGCCGTGACCTGTCGACGGGCAAGCGATACCGGTTCAATTCGAGGGTTCCCAAGCTGAACCTGACGGGCCTGCTGTCCATCAAGTCCAGGCCCGTGGTCGAGAAGGTGGTTCAACGCCTGGTGAAAGGCCTGTGATGTGGGGTGAAGTACCGGCCTTGCCCGACTTGAAGTGGCTGCACCTGGAGTCGGTCCATGTCTTGCACGGCGAGTTGATGCTGGATGGTCCCGGCACGCTGGGCAACATCTTGCGCAGTGTTGTGGGCCTCGCATTGCACCAGGATGCACCCACCACGGCCGAGCTCTTCATGGGCCGGGCAAGCGACTCAGACGCGATGCGCCCTTGGTGGATGTGGCCCCAAGAGCCTGATGGCTGGTGCCTTGCGGCCGGCTCGATGTTGCGTGTCCGCTGGAGCCTGAGCGCCGTTGGATTGCCTCATCTGGCGCCGCTGGTGCAGGCCTTGGAGGGCATTGGGCGTCTCGGCCTTGGGAGCAACCGGGTGAAGGCCGATTTGACCACCGTGCAGTTGCTCAGCCCTTACGGCCCCATGCCACTGGCGAGCGCCCTGGAGCCCAATGCGATGTGGGGCGCACACCTGTTGTGGAGGCATGCCTGCGCAGAAGCCGTGCCGTTGATGACCGGCGCGAAAGAAGCCTCGTCCGGCCCGGAGAACCGCGTCTGGATAAGGGCCCACACCCCCTTGCGACTCAAGAGGCGAGGCGAGCTGCTGCTGGAAGCGCCTTCGCTTGACCAGCTCATTGCTGCCTGCATCGGCCGGCTGGATGCCTTGGCGCGGCTGGCGCCAGGCTTCGTGGCGCGCGACGACACTGTCTGGCTCGAGCGGCAGGTGTGGGTGCAGTGGGCGCAGAGGTTTGCGGCACTGCAGCCGGACACCGACGGCGTGAGCCTGTCGCGCTGGTCGTCGCGGCAGCGCCGCAGCATGGTGCTGACCGGCCTGCGGGGGGTGTGGTCGTACGACGCATCGGCCGTCCTGGCATTACCCTGGCTCCGATTGGCCGAACATCTGCAATTGGGCGGCAAGACGAGCTTTGGCATGGGCACGCTACAGATCGAGCTGCCCCAAAGCACACTGATCTCAGATCAGCAAGGAGAAGAATCGCATGACACTTCAGCATGCTCTGCTGTTTGAAGCCGACTCGATCCAGGCCTACATCACCGGTACCGGCCGTCTCAGCGACGCAGTGGCGGCCAGTGCGCGCATCGACCAGCTGTGCGGTGACCTCGACGACGATTCGGGGAGCGACCGGGAGCTGTCGCCGGACCTGCTCAGCGCCACGCTGATGGCGGTCTGCGGCGACCGCGCACACCAGGTGCGCTTCTCGCGGCGTGGGGGCGGCGCATTCATCGCCTTTTTCCCCCAGCCCGACCTGCGCGACCGGGTTCAGGCCCTGTGGTCAGCCGTGGTACCGCGTTGGCTGCCTGGACTGCGGTTCAGTCTGGTGGCGCAGGATGGTGTCAGCGAACTGGAGGCCGCGCAAGCCGGCATGGTGTTGTTGCAGGCCCTGCGTAACCAGCCCGCGCCGACGATGCCGGAGTCCGGCCCTTTGACCCGCCTGGCGCCGCGCACTGGGCGGCCAGCAGTGGCACAGGTCATGCGCTCCGGCACGGCCGAGTGGGTGGATGCAGCCGCCCTGTCCCAGGTGCGGCCCAGCCAGCGGGAGCAGGTGCACGACTCGCTGGTCGAACGCTTCTGTGACGCGGGTGAGTTACTGCAGGCCCGCTGGCCCCGCAACCTGGATGCTGAGGATGGCGACTTTCCCCACCTGAGCAACGGTCACCAGGAGTTGGTGATGCTGCACGCCGACGGCAACGGGCTGGGTGCTGTTCTTCAGGCCTTGGGCAAGCATTGCCGCACTCGGCCGCAGGACTACCTGGAGGCCTACAGCGCCTTTTCGCGGGCAGTGAGCCATGCCACGCGCGCGGCGGCCGCTGCTGCAACGCGGGAGGTGCTGCTGCCGGCCGCACAACGCGACCCAGAAGGGCGCGTCCCCGCGCGCCCGCTGGTGCTGGGCGGCGATGACCTGACCATCGTGCTGCGGCCGGACGTGGCGGTGCCCTTCGCCAAGGCCTATTTGCTGGCCTTCGAGGCTTGCACGCAGGCGGCACTGCGTGGGCCACGGCAGCGCTTTGCGTTCCTGCCGGAGAGGCTGACTGCTGCTGCAGGGCTCGCCATGGTGCATGCCAGCCACCCGTTCGACCGGGCCTTGGAGCTGGCCGATGCGCTCTGTCTGCGGGTCAAGCAGCGTACGAAGCAAGCGACAGCTGACAAAGGCAATGCAGCCCCGTCCGCGTTGATGTTCTACCGCCAGACGGTCTCCCTCCTGGGTGGCTGGGCCGAGGTGCTTCGTGCAGAAAGCGCGGAGCACCCCGCCGGACCTTACCCCCGGCTGCGCACTGTTCACGGGCCATACGTGGTGGCTGATGATCGACGTTCCAGCGGGTTGCCCCGATTGGCGGACCTGCAGGCCTTGGCGTCCTTGTTGGAGGGGCCCCTGCCTCGGGGCCCGCTCCGTCTGGTGGTCGGCTTAATGCACCACGACCCTGGTGCGGCCGTCAAGGGCTGGCAGCGGGTCTGGGAGATGCTGGAGCGTCGCGGGCTGCGTACGTGGGCCGCCGACCTCGAACGGGCCTTTCAGGCCCTCGGCGTTAGGGAGCCCCGCCGGGGTTTGCCGGTGATCGATGACAGCTCGGATGCGGAAGCTGCGGTTGCGGTGCCTGCCTGGGCGGTGACGCCGCTGGCTGATGCGTTGACGCTGTCGCACATGATGAGATCGGCATTGAAGAATGAAGAGCAGGAGGTGCCGGCATGAGTGGCGTTGAGATGCTGCGGGGTCACTTGCAGGTGCAGGTTCATGATTTATGGCATGCCGGAAGCGGCCGAGGGCATGGACAGGCGCTGGACGCTGTGGTGGTGGTGACGCCCGATGGCTTGCCTTACCTGCCAGGCCGGCAGCTGCGCGGCTTGTGGCGCGATGCGATGCAGTGTCTGGAGGCCTGGGGGCATGTGCCGGCGGGAACGACGCTTCGCATCTTCGGCGGCGAGGCTGACGCCGATCGCGATGACAGCGGGCGCATTCGGCGCCGCGAGGGCTTGCTGAACCTGAGCAGTGCGCGACTGTCCGCTGAAGAGGAAGCGTGGCTGCGGTCACCTGCGGGCCGGGCTGCAGTGCCTCATCTGTTCACCGAAGTGTTCTCCACGGCGATCAACGAAGATGGCGTGGCCCAGGACCATAGCCTTCGTGGCGCGCAGATGACCATGCCCATGGATCTCCAGGCCGAGGTTGAATTGCTTTCGACCGATGGCACCGAAGGGCAAGCGGATTGGGCAATCCTGCAACGGGCTGCTGCACTGGTGCAGCAAGTCGGCGCATCGCGATCCCGCGGCGCCGGTCGCGCCACATTGACGCTGAGCCCTGCGCGCTTGGATCTTGCCGCCGCCGCGGGCTGAACCCGGGAGCCAATCCATGACCCGATATCTGCAGCTCGACTTCCTTCTTCAAGACGATGTTGTCTTCAGCCTGCGCTCATCGACGCAAGGCGATCATGAGGCGATGGACCGCATTCCAGGATCTGCCCTGTGGGGTTGGGCGGCGAGCTGGCTGCACCGCCGGTTTCCGGCGGACGCCCAGGCATTGGCGCATGCCGGCTTGCTGCGATTTGGCGATGCGCGGCCGCTCAGCGCGACAGGTCAACCCACCTTTCCTGTTCCTCTGTCGTGGTCATTCGACAAAGGACGGGGGATGGCGCCGGAGCGCAGTGGGTGCCTTCAGGCCGATCATCTGGTCAACCGGAGCCACCAGGAGGCCGCTGCGGTGCTGACCACGATGTCGCAGGCCAAGGGTCTGCGCGGTGGGCACGTGAGCGCGAGCGGCGAGTGGGTGCATGCCCGCAGCCAGTATCGGCTGCGCACGGCGCTGGAGGCCGAGTCTGGAACGGCTCGCCGCAGCCACCTGTTCGGTTACCAAAGCCTGGCCGCGGGCCAGCGATTCAGGGGCTGGCTACGCATCGACGATACGGCGTCCTCGCACGCGCTGGACAGCTTGCTGTCTGCGCTCCACGGCACGATCCGGCTGGGGCGCTCGCGTTCCACCGAGTACGGGCGAGTGCAGATCAGCCTCAGCGAAGTCTCATCGCCTGAGCTGCCCGCCACAGCGGGAGAGCGAATCACCCTGTGGCTGCTTTCCGACGCGCAGCTGCGGGACATACATGGCCGCCCGACCCTGGCACCGGACGGTCCGTCACTGGGATTGCAAGGGGCTCGCCTGCTGCCGGGCCAGAGCGCCTTGCGCCACCGCAGCTACAGCGCCTGGAATGCACACCGCCACGCCCGTACCTTGGAACGCCAGGTGCTGACGGCCGGCAGTGTCCTGGTACTGGAACGGCCTGGCCAGGCATTCACCAGCGCAGAGCTGGCCCGCCTAGCCCAGGGGCTTGGTTGCGATGCAGAACAAGGTCTGGGTGAGGTGTGGATCAACCCGCCGATGCTATCCACCTTGAAGCCTCGTTTCGAGCCGACGGCCGATCCGACGCTGTCGAACATGGCCGCCACGGTAGGGACGCCGACAACGCGGCTCGCGCAGTTCTTGTCGCGACAGATCTCGGCGCCCGAACGAGGGGCCGATCACCAGGCCTGGGCGCTGGCAGAGGCCTGGACCCGACGGGTCGCGCGCCACCTCCAAGCGTGCCGTCGGTACCGTGGCGTGCCGCCTGAGTTGACGTGCGGCCCAGGCGCATCGCAGTGGGGTGCGTTGGCGTCTGCACTCGAGGGGTGTAGCGGCCCGGAAAGCCTGACTTCGCAAGTCTTTGCTGCAGTCCTCGGTCTTGGCAACGGCGACGCAGCGCCAGGGAGTGCGCAAGGCACCTCGGGTGTTCATCGGCATGTGCGGCGCAGCGAGGACTGGGAGCTGAGGTCTGACGGGCCTTCGTTGGCGACGCTGTTGCATGAATTGATCAACGACCAACTCGGTGCCGGGCAGACGCCGGGTCAACCGGACTGGCAGGCATTGCTGCGGCAATCCGTGCATGCATGCCATGAGATCCGGCGAGCCAACCTGCATACGTTGGACGGACTGGTGCGTTTGTCCGAACAGGGCGCGTCCCTGCAACCAGCTTGAGCAACGGAGCGTCCAGATGCGACCTCAACTACCGATCCTCGACCTGTGGCGGCTGACCGTGGAGGCGGTATCGCCTTTGAGCATCGCCAGCGGTTCCGCCGATCTGGTCGACGACGTGGTGCTCGCTCGCACCCCGGCCGGCTTGCCGTATCTGCCGGGCACCGCGTTGGCAGGCGTCCTGCGCCATGCGCTGGTTGGCGTCTTGCAGGCTGAGCATGCCGATCTGAAGAAGGCAAAGGCAGATGCTGCGGCGCTCTTTGGCCATGCCGTCCAAGGGAACGCCTCATCGACAGGGCAGGCCTCGCGATTCGAATGCAGCCATGGGCACATCCTGGACGCAAGCGGACGGCTGGTTAGTGATCTTCTTGCGGCGGTGGATCCGACGGATCCGATCCTGGGGCCTTTGGTCCACCGCCTGCCTGTCAAGCGTCGGCGCGTGCGACTGAGCGCCCTTGGGGGGGCTGAGGACGGAGGTCACTTTGATCGCACCGTGGTGCCGGCGGGCCATCGCTTCTGCGTCGAACTGCGGATCTGGAGCGCCAGTGACTCGGAGGCCACGTCTGCCCGCGAGCAACTGGACAGGCTGTTGCAGTCCCCGGCCCTGCGGGTGGGCGGACTCACCCGCAGCGGCCTGGGTCAGCTGCAGGTGCTGCAAGGCAGGGCTTCATGGCATCGGCGTTACGACCTGCGGGTACCTGCAGACCTGAGCGCCTATACGGCGCTGCCTCGGCAGCTTCAGGCCTCGGAGGGTCTCAATGCCTGGGCTCCCTTCGGAGTCGCGGCGCCGCATTGGGCCACCTTGCCACTGGCGATGACTGCCGACGCTGGACTGCGGGTTGGACAGGGCGACCGTGCACTCAGTACTCAGGGGCAGCGCGGCAAGCTGGCCGATGACATGCCCTACGTCGAAGAGCGTGTGGTGTGGCCGGAGCGGGCCTCGGCCCACCTGCAAGCCTGTGTGGTGATTCCGGCCACTGCCCTGAAGGGTGCGATGGCCCATCGTCTGGCGTTTCACGATCGTCGGCGCCGGGGTGACTGGGCCTCGGCGGACAAGGTGAAGCAGGCTTGCGCCGAGCACGCAGCGAAGACTCCGGGGCAGGGGCAATGGCTGGGCGACATCAAGCGCACCGGTGCGGCGGGTAAAGGGGCGCGAGCGGGATTGCTGATGTTCGATGACATCGTCCTGCCCTTGCCCTCAGCGTCGGAGGTCGGTTACCGGACGCATAACAGCGTGGATCGATTCACCGGGGGCGTGCGTGATGGGATCCTGTTTTCCGAGGAGTATCTGTTCCGTCCAAGGCTGGAGACGCGATTGCACCTCTGGCGCCACTTGCTTGAACGTGTGGACGAACCGGCGTGGTGTGCATTGCGTGACACGCTGGATGATCTGCTCAACGGGCGGTTGGCTGTCGGGGCGGATAGCGCGTCGGGCATGGGGTTCCTGCAGGGAGACCAGGTTGCGGACACGCTTCAACGGTTCGATCAGCTCAAGACGGAAGCAGGAGTCAGCGCATGAGCACGCCCATC
>CAZAIR010000040.1:0-3595 GCA_964485225.1 uncultured Burkholderiaceae bacterium | reverse complement strand
GAGGGGCGCGTGCTCAGTGCGGATCTGGCCGCCACTGATGGTGCGGGCCTGCGGGTGCGTACGGCACCTGACCGTCGATGGACGGCCACGGAATTGCGTGTCATCCAGTGGCCCGGGGCGCAGAACCCAGCGGTTCTGGTTCACGAAGTCCGGCATGCCAGCGCTCGATCTGCAGCCGAGCGCTTGGTCTACCGGGTGGCGAGCACGCTGGACGATGCCGGGAACTTGCAGGTGGTGGATGCCTGGTTCACAGGTTTCGCCGTGCACAAAGGGTAATGGGGCCAGCGCTGCCGACTGTCCCTTCGACGGCCCACCAGCCAGTCAACAGGATCTCATCCACATGATCACCTCCGCCTACAACTTCTCTCCATTGCGATCCGTCTGGTCACCCGGATGGCACGAACTCGTCAGCCAGGACGTACCACTGATGGACGGGTTATGTGCTGAGCTGGACGTCAGTCTGACCAATCACACCCCCTTGCTGGTAGGCGGAAGTGAGTCGACCGACCCACAGCGCAAAGGGTTTCATCGTCATCCGGACGGGATCCCCGCCATCCCAGGAAGCAGCCTGCGCGGCATGGTCCGAAACGTGATGGAGATCCTGACCCATTCGCGGATGCAATTCATCGACGATCGGGCCCTGTCGTTGAGAGATCTCAATTTGCAGGCCTACAAGGCCCGGTTTCAGCAACCGCCCGAGGCGGGATGGCTGAGGTTTGATGCCGAGGCCCAGCAGTGGGTGATTCACTTGGTAGACCTGGGCCGCATTGACTACGCCGATATGTCTCTGACAACGTTCCATGGCCAGATCTACAAGGCATGGAAAGAAGCCTCAGACGACGACAAGCGCAAGGCAGTGCTGAAGTACCGAGCCATCGGGAGGCCTCCGCGGGTTCGACTTCGACCTGTCGATGCCGGGCGTGACCGGATCCCTGCCTACGAGATCTGCGGTCCAGGGAACCTCGTGAAAACGGGTTACGTGGTCTTCACGGGTCAGCCCGGGGGCATGGATGCCGACCCAGACCCAAGTGCCCATCGGAAACACAACAAGCACCGCGAGTTCGTCTTCGTCGATCGCGAAGAGCAGCAGCGCGTCAAGGTGCCTGGCCCGGTGATGCAACGCTTCCTTCAGGTACATGACCAATCCGACGATTGGCGTTACCTCTCTTCCGCTGATTCGGTGCTGCAGCGCATGGGTGTGCCCGTGTTCTTCCATCGTGAGCCCAGCAAGCGAGACACCACTGGCGCGGTGGCCTCGATGGGTTTGGCCATGATGTACCGCATCCCCGGAAAGCGCACGCTGGGGGAGATCGCCCGCGCTCAGCAGAACGCCGAAGCGAATGGCCCCGACTTCGTGGAGACGTTGTTCGGCGCGATCGAAAGCGGCACATCGGACAAGAGTAGCCGCCGATCACGCGTGAGCTTTGGCGACTTGCGCTGGGCCGGTCCTGGCCCGCTTCCCCAACTTGCAGATGCGAGGTTCCAGCAGCCAACCTTGTTGGGGCAACCCAAGCCCAGCTTCTATCCCAGCTATATCGTCCAGAGCCAGCAACACGGACAGGTTCAGAAGGAGTACCGGACGATCCTCTCTGACAACGCTGAGCTGCGTGGTTGGAAGCGCTATCCGGTGCGACCGCTGCCCATGGTGACCTTGAACCCAGCCAACCCGGACAACGCCAATGTCAACGTGCGCCTGGAGCCGCTGGCGGCAGGGCAGCAGTTCAATGGGCGCATACGGTTGCACAACGTCAAGCCGGAGGAACTGGGCGCTGTGTTGTGGTGCCTGAGTTGGGGCGGCAACCCAGGCCTGCGCCACTCGCTGGGCATGGGCAAGCCCTTCGGCTTCGGGCAAGTGGCGTTGACGGTAGAGAAGGTTCACATCCGAGCCAATGACCCCACACAACCCGGTGAAGTCACGGCCGAGCAGGCTGTGGAGGCCTTCGAATCATGGATGAGTAGCCAAGCGCCTAATTGGCGTGAGGAGTTGGTCGATCTGCTCGCCATGGCCAACCCGTCGCTGGCCGACCTGAACAAGCTGCGGCCCCTGAACCTGAACATGAAGGCTCGTCAGGGCAACGAGTTCAACGAGGCCAAGGCCCAAAGGCATGCCTTGCAGCCGTACAGCCAAATCACAGCGGCCCCTCGGGCGCAAGTCGGCAAGCCTTGACCGGCGGCAGTCCACGAAGCGATTCGGGACGGCCTCATCAGCGTGCGTGCGCTCTGCTCTTGTCTGCGCAGGCAGGAGTTGTGGCAGCACATTGATTTCAAACGATTTTTCCTGGTCAAGAGGCCCGCGATGGCCTGTCTAAACCCGAAAATGGCAACGATATTGCGGCAGCAGGCCGAGCTGTCCGCAAATCGCTTGCAAGTGCTTGATTTACAAGGGCGCTAAACGCTACAGTCTGGACATGCCCCCTGCTGAAAGGGATTGCGACCGCGGGTCTTCTTCTGAAACATGCTCATGGGGTCTGGACATGCCCCCTGCTGAAAGGGATTGCGACGTCTTCGGCTTGATCTCGATGGTCGGCTTGTGGTCTGGACATGCCCCCTGCTGAAAGGGATTGCGACGATGGCCGCGAATTGACCATCCTTATGAACAGGTCTGGACATGCCCCCTGCTGAAAGGGATTGCGACTTCGTGCTGCCGAGCACCGGCAGGTTCACGCGGTCTGGACATGCCCCCTGCTGAAAGGGATTGCGACGCCCGCCTCCTGGAGGAGGCGCAAAGCATGAGTCTGGACATGCCCCCTGCTGAAAGGGATTGCGACCCCTACAGGAACAGTCCGAGCACGAGCAAGCGTCTGGACATGCCCCCTGCTGAAAGGGATTGCGACGGCCTTCGAGGTGCCCCTTGTTGGCCGCGCGGTCTGGACATGCCCCCTGCTGAAAGGGATTGCGACGAGAGCTTCTGAGCTTCGGTTACCGAGAGTTTGTCTGGACATGCCCCCTGCTGAAAGGGATTGCGACTCGTGCTCCGGCGGGCAGGCGACGACGCGGTGCGTCTGGACATGCCCCCTGCTGAAAGGGATTGCGACTGCACGAGGTGATGCCGAGGCCGGAGATGGCGTCTGGACATGCCCCCTGCTGAAAGGGATTGCGACCACCTTGCGGCGTTTGGGGATTTTCGGTGTCGTCTGGACATGCCCCCTGCCGAAAGGGATTGCGACCACATATCGTGCGGTAGGAACTCGATTTCGGGCGTCTGGATACGCCACCTGCTGAAAGGGATTGCGACTGAGCAAACCGCCGGACATTGAAGTCCTGCAGGTCTGGACACGCCCCCTGTTGAAAGGGATTGCGACTGATTCTTCCCGTAGTCACGGTGACGCGCCGTCTGGCCATCGCCAATGACAGTGGTCGGCTGGTTGACGAAATGAGTGCTGACCTGAACTCCGCGCGGGCCACTATCGGCCCTCAGCGTCGCTCGTTCAGTTCAGAGGGCTTTCGCCGGACCGCGCCAGGGCAGTACTTGCTCCAGGACCAATACCGCCTCGGCCTGCTTGACGCCGGGGTGCATCGAGAAGCAGATCTCGACGAGATTCTTGGTGATTTCAGGTGGCTGCTTGAGCCATGCCAGGGACTCCAGCCTGGAAAC
>CAZAIR010000039.1:0-15906 GCA_964485225.1 uncultured Burkholderiaceae bacterium | reverse complement strand
GAGGCAGCCTGGCTGGAGCACTGGCGCCGAGCAGCCCTCAGCGATGACAGCGCCAGTGCGACGCAGGGTGACGAGCTTGCCTTGTCCACGCCCAGTGGCGCGCAGCTCGACGCCGCCCTCGGCCCCAACGAAGCCTGGGTGCACTGGCAGCTCGACCCCGACACCAGCCCGAGCGCGCGGCCCGGTGACGAACCCGCCATGTTGTGTGTGCTGGTGCGCTGGCAGCAGCGCTGGCAGCGCTTAACGGTGCCCGCCCAACCCGTGCTGCGTGCGCTGGCCGATGTGCAGTTCCAGTTCGAGGCGCTGCGCGCCGGGCGCGCCCACTGGCTGCCCCACGCGAGGGAGCTGACGCGCCGCGCCCGTCTGCGTCTGCAGGCTTTGCACCGCGTGTTGTGGGCGCCGTTGGAGCCCCTGCTCGATGGATGCCAGCAGGTGGTGGTGGCCCCACACGCCGAACTCATGGCCGTACCCTGGGCCGCCTTGTTCGATGGCGAGCGCTACCTCTGCCAGCGCCTGCACCTTCGCATCGCGGCCAGTGCAGCGCGCTGGTGCGCGGCCCAGGGCCCAGCGCCCCTGGCTGCGCAAGGCGAGGTCTTGGCCCTGGGGGCTTGCGGTGAGCACAGCGCAGGCTTGACCGCCGTGCGTGCCGAGTTGGCCGCCATCGAGCAGCAGCTGGCCCCCCAAGGCTTCGCGCTGCGCTTGCTGCACGACCAAGCAGCCACCCGCGCCGCACTGCAGGCCCACCTCGGCACCGCCAGCTTGCTGCACCTTGCCGGCCATGCCGCTGTGCGCGACGACAACCCCGCCTTCTCCAGCCTGCTGCTGGGCGACGGGCCCCTGCTGGCGCACGACCTGGCCCAGCTGCGCCTGCGCGAAGGCGCGGTGGTCGTGCTCAGCGCCTGCGATGGCGCGCGCAGCCTGCGCAGTGCCGGCCACGAGCAACTGGGCCTGCTGCGCGCCCTGTGGCTGGCCGGTGCCCGTGCCGTGCTGGCCAGCCCCTGGGCTTTGGACGACGAAGCCACGGCCGCGTGGATGCACCGCTTCTATGCCAGCTGGCGCACCGGTGCGGGCTTGGCCGCCAGCGTGCAGGTCGCCCAGCAGCAAGCTGCCTTGGCGGACGAGCACCCCGCGTTGTGGGGGGGCTTCGCCGTGCACGGCCCTGGCTGAGGCCTGCCGCGCTGAAAATTGCGGCCCCGCTCTTTTTTTGCAGCGGGTCGGTATCAGGCAGGCGGCTGGCTGCTCTGTGCGCCATGTACCCCCGGAGTTCCCTCATGCCCACTGCACGACTCTCTCGTTTGTCTTTGGCCGCTTGGTCTGCAGTGGTCCTGCTCAGTGCGTGTGGCGGCGGCGCCGAGCCCGCCCCCAGCCCTCAGGCTTTGCAAGTCAGTCCTGGGGTGAGAGCCGCCAGTGGGGTTGCCGGTGGCGGTGTCGGCGCCCCTGCGGTCGACGTGATCGTGATGCTGCAGCCGGGCGTCAACGCTGCCCAGCTGGCCAGCCAGTTCGGCGCCAGTGTGGTGGGCCAGTTCGGCCAGCGCCCGATTTACCGCTTGCGCCCAGGCAACCTGGGCGCCGACGCTTTGCTGGCGCAGCTGCGGGCTTTGCCAGCGCAAGTCCGCTTCGCCGAACCGAATGCCGCCACCGCCTTGCCCTGGGCACAAAACTCGGTGTGGGCCGTGAACTCGGTGTGGGCTGTGAACTCGGTCTGGGCCGTGGGCAGCCCGGGCGTGCAAGAGGCCTACCGCAGCCAATGGGGCCAACAAGCCATCGGCTTGGCGCAGGCCCATGTCCGCACCCGCGGCGCCGGGGTGCGCGTGGCCGTGCTGGACAGCGGGGCCGATCTGACCCATCCCGCCTTGCAAGCCCATTGGCAACGCAACGCTGCCGGCCAGGTGCTGGGCCGCGACTTTGTTGATGACGACACCGACCCCAGCGAGCGCGGCCAGGCCGGGGTGGACGCCGGTTTCGGCCACGGCACGCACGTGGCCGGCATCGTCAGCCTGGTGGCGCCCGAGGCGCGCTTGTTGCCAGTGCGGGTGCTGGACGCCAGCGGCCGCGGCAATGCTTGGGTGCTGGCCGAGGCCCTGGCCTGGGCCCTCGACCCCGATGGCAACCCCGCCACCGACGATGGCGCCCACATCATCAACCTCAGCGTGGGCTCTGAGCAACCGACCCAGCTGCTGCAACTGGTCACGCGCTTGGCCACCTGTGCAACGGGTGATGACGACGACGAAGACGACGACGAACAAGGCAATGTGTTCAGCCAGCCCGGCTTTGCCGATGACCTGGAGCGCTGCCGCCGTCACCACGCCGCCACCGTGGTCACGGCCGCGGGCAACGGTGGCAGCGACAGCCAGCGCATCTACCCCGCCGCCGAAGACGTGAAAGGCAACCTGTCCGTCAGCGCCTTCCGCCCCGATTTCGGCCGCGCCGAGTTCGCCAACTGGGGCGGCTGGATCAAGCTGGCCGCGCCCGGCCAAGCCGTGCTCTCCACCGTGCCCGGTGGGCTGTACAGCATCTGGCATGGCACTAGCATGGCGGCACCGTTCGCGGCCGGTGTGGCGGCCTTGGTGCTCACCCAACCCACCCCCAACCCCACCGCCGCCGCCCAGCCGCTGCGCCGCTGGACGCCCGAGGACCTGAGCAAGCGCCTGACCGACCGCGCGGGCGGCCTGTGCAACAGCTCCCTCAAAGGTTTGCACGCCGGTGCCGCTGTGTTGGACGCCCAAGCCCCCGACGCCTTCTGCCGCTGAGCCAACGCTAACGCTGAGTGCCGCTGGCGCTCGGCGCCCTGCCCACCCCCGGTCTGCTGACGCAGTCCGGGGTGTTTCTTTTTGGGGCCGCTGTCGCAGTCCGACCGGGGCCTGCTTGCGAAGCGCGCGCAAAAAAGCCTGCACAAGGCAGGCTCTCGGGCGGCTGGCGCGCCGCTCATGCGCTGGCGGTCACAGGGGCCGGCACTGGTCTTCTTTCAGCGTGGCCACGTTGCCGCTGCCGGTGGGGGCCGGCAGGTTGTCTTTGCACTGCATCACCCCGCCGAAGCGGTTGGTCGACAGCGTCACACCACCGCGGTTGGCCATCACCTGCGCGTTGCCGCTGATGCGGTTGTTGGTGGCCACCACCGGGCCTTGCATGGTTTCGATTTGCAGGTCGCCCGTGGCCGCGAGGCCCAGCAAGTTGGCGGCCAGGCCGCGTTGCACTTGCAGCGAGCCACCGAAGCTGCTGGTGCCGCTGACGGTGACGCTGGTGGCACCGTCGCTCGCCAAGCCCCCGGTGACCTGCACGCTGTCGGCCGACAAGCGGCTGCCAGCGCCCACTTCCAGGTTGCCAGTGAGCCGCGTGCCCACCAAGGTGCAGCCGGCACCGGCCGGCACCGTCATGCTGTCGACTTGCACCGCACCGACCGTGAAGCCGAGGCAGGTGATGTTGCCGGTCAGCGGGGGCATGGTCACGCCACCGCCACCAGCGGATGCGCCGGGTGCGCAGTCGCCCTCCCAACTGGCGGCGGTGTTGCCGCTGCACTGCAAAGCGCCGGTGATGCGGTTGCCAACCACTTCACCGCCGCCCAGGTTGTTGGTCAGCTGCATGCCGCCGCCCACGCTGTTGTTGCGGGCCACGAACAAGCCGGCAGGTGCGGCGGGCAAGCTGCCCAGGTTCACGGACAAGGCCTTGACGAGCGCGTCGTCCTCGGCCTGCGGCTTCACGAGCTCTTCCACCGGGGTGCCGCCGCCGCAGGCGACGAGCACGCAGTTGGCAGCGGCCAAGGCCACGGGGGAATATCGAAGCGACGTGGAGGACTCCTGGGTGGGTACCGACCCCAAGGTCGGTTCCCGCACAGAGCCTCGTGTCGCGCGCTCAATACACCGCTGACCGACCTTTACGCGAAGCCACAGCCGCTACCGCAGCATCAAACTTGGCGACGCACGATCTCTGATCCGCCCTTGCCGTCCTCGTCATCGTCGGGCGCAGCTGCCGCCCGCTTGGCCGTCTTCTTGGCGGGTGCCGCCTTGGCGGCAGGCTTCTTGGCGGGGGCGGCTTTTTTCGCCGGGGCTTTGGTGGTGGCCATCGTCACTCCTTGAACAAGCGCGACATGCGCCTGCTGCAGGGCAGCCTAGCGGCTGTAACGGCTGGCAACCATCGGCGTCGCCCCGGGGGGCACTTCCTTTCCGGCAGGCAGGCCCCTCGCTGTCGCAGCCGAGGCTGCGGTCGGCGCCAGCGTCGACCGACGCGCCCTTTCTTCAGCCCGCTGAGATGGCCGAGAGAATGCCCGCCCTGTGCAGGTCGCTGACCGTCATCCGGCTGCCTTGGTGGCGCAAGCACCGAGGCTGCTGGGTCTGCGGCGGCTTCATCCAACCCAGGCCAACGGGCCATTTCAACAACAGAGAGGTCACCATGAGATTCATCCAACTGCTGCTGTCGTTGCTCCTGCTGGGCTCGCTGCTGGGCTGCGGCAAACCCGTTCCACCCGAGAAGTCGGCTTACGTCGGTGAGTGGCAAGAGAAGGCCATGTACCTGGTGATCACGCAAGACGGCTCGGTTCGGTACAAGCGGCTGCAAGGCGGCGCTTCGACATCGATCGAGGGCCCGCTCAAAGGCTTCAAGGGCAACGACTTCGAGGTCGGGATCGGCCCCATGGTCACGACCTTTGTGGTGTCCAAGCCGCCGTTCCAAGACGGCGAGCGCTGGAAGATGGTGGTCGATGGCGTGGAGCTGACCAAAACCGCTGACTGAGCGGCATCGGCCCCCCAGCCCACATGCTCAAGCCTTGTGCAGCACCAGGGGCAGCAGGTCGCCGTAGGTGCGGCACACCGGCGTTTGCGGGCGCTTGCCGGCCGCTAAGCCCACCTGGGGCACCAGCGACATCAGCGCGTGCATCAGGCCCATCGCGCGCAGCACCGCTTGCTGGGGCTGGTCGGGGCTTTCGGGTTCGTGGAACTGGCGGATGTCCAGCGCCCGCATGAGCGCGGCGGTGAACACACCATGGCGGTGGACGTCGCTTTCGCGGGCCTTCTCGCTGCCCCGCGCGGCGCTGAGCACGTACAGGCCACGCTCGTTCAACGCGTGGATGCGCTGCGCCAACTCATCCGGGTCCAGGCCGGTGACCACGTCGTCGCCCGCTGAGGCCGCGTGGCAGGCGTCGATGACCAGCAGCACGTCGGCATCGACCGAGGTCATCATCTGCCCCACGTCGATCAGCGACAGGCCGCTGGGCTCGGCGGCCGTGGGCACCATGTCGTGGGTCAGGAAGTAGAGGTCGGTCTGGCCGCTGTAACGCACGCCGTGGCCTGACAGGAAGACCAGCAGCACGTCGCGTTCGTCGGCGGCATCGGCACTGGCCCGGCGTTGCTGGATGCCGTTGCACAGCGCGCGCAAGGCGTCCATCACCGCCGCCGTGGTGGCCTCGGCGTTGACGAGCAGCCGCGCATCGAACGAGGCAAACGCGCGGTTGCGGCTGGCGTTGCCGAAGGCGCGGTGCACCGCCTGCGCGTCGCGGTGGGCGTACTTCAAGCGCTTCATGCCGGCGGCATCGGGCGTGTCGGCTACCGCGAAATCGGACACACCCACGCTCAGCAGGTGCAGGCGCCCGGGTGTGCGCTGCGGCAGGGGCGTGTCGGCTGGCAGCGCGCGGCCGGTCAGGGTGCAGGCCACCGGCACCGACTTGGCCGCGGCGCTTTCGGCCAGCACCGTGAAGGTGGTGTCGCCCTCGCGCAGCGGCAGGGTGACGGTGAAGCGATGGCGCGCGCGGCGGCGCGGCACGCGCTGCTCCCACACAAAGCGGTCGTTGGCCTTGATCCACACCCGCGTCAGCGCATCCGGACCGCCCAGGTCGTGCACCGTGAACACCAACGTAGCGCGGGTGCCGCCGGGCTGCACGCTGGCGCGGTCGATCTCGGCGATGGGTGGCAGCATCTCCAGCACGTTCAGCGCCGGGATGGACACGCCGGCCGCGCGGGCGCGGGCCTCGCTGCCGTGCTGCACGATGGCCTGAATCAGCTTGGGTTGGTAGCAGCGCTTGAAACGGTCGGCGGGGCAGAACAGGGCCTCTTGCCCCGGGCCGCGGCTGATGTGATAGCCCGCCAGCTGGGCGCCTTGGGGGCTGGCGTTGTAGTAGCCGCTGGGGCTCCAGAGCAGCCACTCGTCGTTGGCGGCCACGAACAGCGTGAGGTCGGGGCGCATGGCGTCGCCGTGGGCGTCGGAGCCGTACAGGGCGATCATTTGCGAGGCCTTGATGGCTGGCAAAAACCACTTCTCGGATTCGAAGTCGTCCTCCTGCGGCACCGAGGGCGCGACGGTGTGCAGGGCCATGGCGCGCAGGTCGAAGCGTTGCTGGCGGGGTGGGTAGTCGGGCGGCGCGAAGCGCGCGGGCAGGGTGCCGAACAGCAACTCCTCCCGGCCGTTCACGCCGGGCTGCAGGCAGATCCGGCCCACACCCCGCAGCGCGCGCAGGAAGTGGGCGGTGCGGTGCGTGGGCGCCCAGGCGTGGATGGCGCGGTTGTCGCCGCCGCTGCTCCACACCGTGCCATCGGCCTGCACGGCCAGGGCTGCCACCGCGCCGTCATGCCCGAAGTAGCTGCTGCGCAGCGGCATGGCATCGGCGCCCACCGTGTGCACCTGGGTCAGCACGGTGTGCGCGCCCACCTCGGGCACCAGGCCGTGGCTGGGCACGGTGATGGGGGTGGCGGGGCCGTGCTCGGGCAGCGCCGCGTCCACCAGCGCGCTGATGGGGATGTCACCGGTGCGCCTTGCTTTCTTGATGGGCATCCGCGTAGGGCCCAAACCCACCACCAGCTCGGTGCCCAGGGGGTTGAAGGCCAGCGCAGCAGGCGGGGCGTCGGTCGCCGTGCGGCTGTGCCATTGGCCGGTGTGGGTGTAAGCCACGAACTGGCCTTGGCGGCCATCGGGGCGCGGGCTGTCGCGGCCGGCCACCACGGCCAGCGTGGGGCTCACGGCCAGCGTGTGTGCGGCCAGGCGCTGCGGGCAACGGCGGTGTGCGGTGGCTTGCAGGCTGCCGCTGGGGTCCAGGCTGCACCAGGTCAGGGTGTCGCCGCTGTCGGCTTGCACCGCCAGCACCAGCTGTTGCGTCTGGCGGGCGCTGCCGCGCCGGGGTGGGGGCTGCGGCACAAAGCGCACGGCCGTGGCCAGTGGACCTTTGTGGAACTGCACCGCGTTGCGGGCCAGCGGCCAGGTTTGCAGCGCCGGCGCGGGGGTGAAGCCTTGGCCCTTCAGCAGGTCGGCGCTGCGCAGCAGCAGCAGCTCGCCCTGGTGCACCTGGGCCACGGTGCGGTGCCCGGTCAGGGCCAGCCAGTGGCCATCGGGACTGAAGGCCAGGCTTTGCAGGCGGTGGCCCAAGCGGAAGGCGCGGCGCAGGTTGCCGGTGGCCAGCTCGAACAGCTCCACGGCCGTGACGCTGTTGTAGTTGTCTTCCCCAGCGGCCTCCCACCAGCGTTTGAGCGCCACCACCCAGCGGCCGTTGGGGCTGATGGCGAAGGCGCTGACATTGCCCTGGCCGTAGGCCTCTTCGTTACGGTCGGCCACCGGCCCCAGCAGGCGGTGCGCCAGCTGTTGGCGCGCCAAGTCCCAGACGCGGACCGTGCATTCACCGGCGGACAGCAGGTGGCGTCCGTCGGGCGTGAGGCTGAGCTGAACGATGTCGGCGTGGTGCGTGCCGGTGTCCAGCGTGAAGCTGGCCTCCAAAGCGGGAGCGGGGCGTTTGCGCCTCATGGGGCCAGCAGCGGCCGGTGCTCGGCGATGGCCAGAAAGCTTTGCTGCGCCACCGCGTCGGGGATGCGTTCGGCGCGGGCGCGCAAGGCGGCGCTGGCGCGCCGCGCCCAGGGCTCGCTGCGTGGGTCGGACGCCGCCTGCAGCACCGTCAGCACCGTGGCCTGTGCCCACATCGGCAGGGCCTGCAGCGCGGGGTCGGGCGGGCCGAGCAAGGCGCCCAGCAGGGGTTCGATGGCCGCCAGCGCCGCTTGCGCTGCATCTGGCGCGCCTGGCGCCCCGCTGGCCAGGTGCAGCTGCGCGCGCAAGGCCTGCTGCAGGCTGCCGGGCAGCCGCGCTGGCTGGGCTTGCAGCAAGGCCTCGGCCTGGGTGAGCGCCGCCTCGGCCTCGGGCCACTGGCCGCCAGCCATGTGAATGCGCGCTTGGTTTTGCAGCGCGCTGAGCCGCAGGGCCTCGGCGCCAATGGCCAGCGCCACGGCTTGCGCTTGGGCGGTACAGCGCAGCGCGTCGTCCAAGTCGCCCCGGGCGCGCTGGATCTGGCCCAGGTTCTCCAGCACGATGGCCGCGCCGCGCCGCGCTTCGGTGTGCTGCAGCATCTGCAAGGCCTCGGTGGCCAGCGCATGCGCTTCGTCGAAGCGGCCCAGCTCGCGCAGCGACTCGGCCAACGTCACCATGGCATTGCCCTGCTGCGTCGGTTCGGCCAGCTCAGCGAACAGCGCCACCGCCTGCGCGGCGGTGGTGCTGGCGCGGTGGTAGTCCCCTGCATTCAGACAGGCCGTGCTTTGGTTGTTGAGCAGCATGGCTTCGCCCGAGCGGTCGCCCATGCGCCGCGCCAAGGCGGCGGCCTGTTCGTAGTGCTGCAGCGCCTGTGCGCTTTGGGCTTGCCCGTTGGCCACCACGCCCAGGTTGTTGAGGATGTCGATTTGCCGGCGCAGGTCGCCCGCCGCTTCAATCTGTGCCAAGGCTTGCTGCAGCAGCGCCTGGGCCGCCGCGAAGTCGCCAAACTGCCACTGCACCAGCCCGCACTGCGCCAAGCAGTTGTACTCACCGCGCGCGTAGCCCTCGGCGCGCGCCAGGGCCAGTGCCTGGTCCAGCAGGGGCTGGCTGGCGGCGGCTTCGCCCCTGAAGAACAGCGCCCGTGCGGCCAGCAGCCAGGCGTCGACCCGCAAGTGTTGTGCCTCTGGGTTGGCGGTCGGGTCGGCTTTGCCGAATGCGTCCAGCGCGGCCAAGGCGGCCTCGGCGTGCGCTTGGGCGGCCAGGTAGTTGCCGAGCACGGTGTCGAGCCGGGCGCGGCGGATGGCGATCTCGGCCTGGCACAGCAAGGGCGCGGGCAGGGCGGGGGCCAGCAGGTCCAGCGCCGCCAGGTCGTTCTGCCGGGCGGCGTGGTCGCCGACCAAATCGTGCAGCGCCTCGCAGCGCAGCAGCAGCGCCCAGCGCGCGGGCGCCGCCTCGGGCGGCAGCCAGGCCAAGGCGCGCTCAAAGCAGTCCAGTGCATCGGCGTTGGCGAACTGCGCGGCGGCGTGTTCACCGGCCAGGGTCAGGTAGTGGCAGGCTTTGTCGCGCAGCTCGGCGCGGCTGAAATGGTGGGCCAATTGCGGCGTCAGCGCGGCCTGCGGGTGGCTCAGCCAGCGGCCTTCCAGGTAGCGGCCCAGCTCGGCGTGCAGCGCCACGCGGGTGGCGTGGGCCATGCTTTCGTAGCCGGCCTCCAGCGTGACGAGGTGCTTGAACAGGTAGCTCAGGTCCGCCTCGTCGTCGGCGCGGGGCGTGAAGCCCAGGCGGTCGAGTTCGTCGAGGTTGTGGTGCAGGCTGTGCTCATCGCCCACAGCGGGGTGGTAGCCCCGCAGGTCGGCTGCGGCAAACAGCCGGCCAATGATGCTGGCCACCTTGAGGGTGCGCTGCTGCGCGGGCGGCAGTTGGTCGATGCGGCTGAGCACCAGGCTGTGCAGGCTGGCGGGCAGGGCGATGACGTCCTGTGGGTCGAGGCGGCGCGGGTCCAGGCCGCGGTCGTGCAGGTAGTTGAGTAACTCCTCGGCGAAGAACGGGTTTCCCTGGGCCTGGGCCGTCACGCGCTCGATCAGCGAAGCCGGCACCGCGCCCACGCGCTCGGGGAACAGGGCCGCCAGCTTGGCGCGGATCAAGAGCTCGGCCTGCGCGGCATCCAAGCCGCCGAGCTGGATGGCCTCGAAGTGGTGCAGCGGCCCCAGGCGCTCGGCCACCGGCGGGACCTGGCCTTGGGCATCGGCCGCAGGGCGGTAGCCCAGCACCATCAGCAGCGGCCAGTGGGCGCTGGCGCGGGCCACCAGCACCAGCAGGTCCAGCGACAGGGGGTCGATGGCGTGCAGGTCGTCCAGCGCGAACAGCAGCGCCATGCCGTCTTCCTCGGCCTCCTGCACCAGCGAGGCCAGGCAGGTCAACAGCGTGGCCTCCAGCAGCGCTTTGCTGTCTTGCGGCGTCAGCGCGGCGGTGAAGTCGCTGTCGGGCCAGGGCACGCCCAGCACGCGGCCCAGCAGGGGCAGGGCGTCCAGCCGTTCAGGCGCGTGCTGTTGCAGCTGGGCCGTCATGGCACGCAGCTGTTTGCGCTGCGGCCAGCCGGGGTCGAAGTCGAACAGGGCCGACCAGATCGGCTGCCACACCAGGTACGGCGTGGCCATGCCTTCGGTGTCGCATTGGCCGCCGTAGGCATTGAACGACTGGCGCAGCCCCAGGCGCACGGCTTCGGCCATGAGCCGGGACTTGCCCATGCCGGCCTCGGCGCACAGGCCCAGCACCTGGCCCTGGCCGCGCTGCGCCACGGCCAGCTTGCGGGTGATCCAAGCGGCCTCGGCCTCGCGCCCCACCATGGGCAGCGTGGGCACCGGCTCTTGCAGGCGCATGGGCCGCTGCCGGTGCTGGCCCAGCACGGCAAACACGGGCATCGGTTCGGCCTTGCCGCGCACCGGCATGGGTGGGCGCGCCTCCAGCGAGAAGGCGTTGCCCAGCGCCTGCCGCAGCCGGCCGCTGACCAAAATGTCGCCCACGGCTGCCGCGGCCATCAGGCGCGCAGCGGCGTTCACCTCGTCGCCCATGGCGCCGAAGGACTGGCGGCTGCGGCTGCCGTAGCCGCCCACGCGCAAGGTGCCGCAGCTCAGGCCGATCTGCACCGCATGCGGCGTGTCGGCCAAGGCGTCGCGCAGGGCCAGCGCGGCGTGCACGGCGCGCACCGGGTCTTCCTCGTGCACCCGGGCGGCGCCAAAGCTGCCGTAGAGGTAGCTGCCCTTGTCGCCCAGGGTCAGCTCCAGCAGCACGCCGCCGTGCTGCTCGATGCAGGCCTGCGCCGTGGCCAGCAGCCGCGCCAGGGCGGCAGGGGCGTCGGCGTCGCGGTCGTAATCGAGCCCGCCAAAGCGCATGAAGAGGGCGGTGGCGGGGCGCAGGTCGGTGGCGAACAGGTCTTCACCCGCCGCTTCGCGCGCCAGCACAAACGGCAGCATCCAGCTGCGCAGGTGCTCGGTGTCGCACGGCGGCAAGGGCGCGCTGCCCGGCGGCGTGGGCAGGGGGCTGGGCGTCCATTGCGGGGACAGCACGAAGAAGCGCTCGCCGCTCTCGGCCTCGCAGGTGGCGCCTTTGGGCACAGCCAGCTGGGCGGCGGTGCCCTGGTCGAGCAGCACCTGGCCGCGCGTGGCCAGGCTTTCCCCTATGGCGGCGCGTGTGACGGTGGCGCCGGCCAGCACGTCGAGCCGCCCGCCGCTGTTCAGGTCGATCACGAAACGCCGCGCCGGGCCGCTGGCCACGCCCACCTTGAGTGACAAGCTGGGGAAGCCGTGCATCGCCGCGAGCAGCGCTTGGGCGCAGACGGTGGCGCGCAGCGGTGCTTCGCCTTGCGCGGCATCGAACCAGCAGGTGATGGCATCGCCTGCGAAGCCCACCACGCTGCCGCCCCAGCGCTCCACTTCCGACACCAGGCCTTCGTAGACGGCGTTCACGGCCTGCGACAAGGCCTCGATGCCGCGCCGCTCACCGTGGGTGCGGCTCAGGCCCTCGGTCATGGCCGTGAAGCCCGAGATGTCGGCGAACAGCGCCGCACCCTGGGTGCGCTCGGGCAGCTGGCCTTGCCCGTCCTGCGCCAAGGCACGCAAGCGGTCTTGGGGCAGGTAGGGGTGCAAGGCCATGTGGGGGCTGCTTCAGCGTGGCAGCTCGATCACCGCGGCCAAGGGGCAGTGGTCTGACAGCCCCAACTGCGCCTCTCGGCCGTCTTGCGCGGCGAAGGTCAAAGCCAAACGCCCCAGCGGGTGTTTGAAGGCGCCTTGGGCCGACGTGACCGGGCCGCCCAGCACGATGTGGTCCAGCCCCAGCGGGTTGCGGCAGCCGAGCGCCGCGCCGTCGCGCAGCTGGGCCATTTGCTCGCGCGCCAGCACCTGGCGCTTGCCCAGCTGGCAGAAGCCGGGTGCGTCCACGTCGGGCGTGCACTGCGGGTCCAGCAGGGTGAGGGTGGGCTGGCCGTCGTTCAGCTCGCGCCACAGGCTGCGCACCTTCACGCCCGGGCCATGGGGGTCGGTGGCGGTGCCGCCAGCGCTGCGGGCGGGGCGGTCGGCGGGCTCGCTGGCCTCGTGCGACAGGTTGCGGTTGAAGTCGCCCAGCACCACCATGGCGCTGCCATCGCGCGCTTCGCGGTCGATCCAGGCTTCCAGCGGCGCCACCTGCTGTTGCAGGGAGGTGCAGTTCGGCTCGTTGCCGTCCAGCTGGCCGCGGCCCTCGGCGGCGCGCTCGTCGATGGGCGACACGCAGGACGACTTCAGGTGCACGGTCATCACCTTGAGGGGGCGGCCGTCCACGTTCAGCGTCAGCGACAGGCCAGGGCGCACCTGCTCACGCATCGGGCGCTCGGGCAGGCTCACCGGCCACTCCACCGCGCAGCGGCCCGGGCCCAGTTCTTTCTTCCAGGCGATGGTCAGGCGCTGCACCTTGTGGCCTTCGTAGCCACACACCTCCCAGCCCCGGCCCAGCAGCTCGCGGGTGGCGGGCACGCCGCTGATTTCCTGGAAGGCGATCACGTCGGGTTTGATTTGGTCGCGCACCACGCTGCCGATACGGGCCACACGGGTGGCGTAAGCCGCTTCGGTGACCGGCACCACGGCGCGGTTGGCTTGGTACACGTCACAAGGTGGCATCACGCCGATGTCCCATTGCACCGGGGCGTTGCGGCCCCAGGGCAGTTCCCAACCGGGCTTGGTGTCGGCGCTGGCCGTCGCGGCTGGCTTCCAGATGCCTTGGTCCAGGGCGAAGGGCGCGCTGCAGGCGGCGATCCAGCTTTTGGCTTCGTCGCGGCTGAGGTGCCAGCCCACGTTCCAGGTGGCGACTTTCAAAGGGGCTGCGGCCAGCGAGGTGCTGCACAGCAGAGCGGCGGTGAGGGCAAGGGTGGAGCGCATGACGGTCAAACGGAAAGGGTGTCGGGAGTGGATTGCGCGTTGGCGCTGGGGGCTGCCGCACGGTAACGCGTCAGCATGTCGGTCCACTGTTGGCGCACGGCGGTCACGTTGGCGTGTTTCACATGGCCGTAGCCGCGGATGCGCTCGGGCAAGCGGGCCAGTTGCACGGCCAGCTCCAGGCGCTCCGGCGTCAGGCCATGCAGCAACTCGGCCACCAGGGCTTCGTAGTCGCTGATCAGCGCGCGCTCCATGCGGCGCTCGGCCGTGTAGCCGAACACATCCAGCGCCGTGCCGCGCAGACCCTTGAACTTGGCCAGCACGGCAAAGCCGCGCCACATCCAGCCGCCCACGGCGATCTTTTTGGCGCGCCCATCGGCACCGGGCCGGCTGATGAGCGGCGGGGCGAGGTGGAAGCGCAGGCCGTCCCAGGCCTCGAACTGGCTTTTGAGCGCGGCTTCGAAGCTGCCGTCGGTGTAGAGCCGCGCCACCTCGTACTCGTCCTTGACCGCCATCAGCTTGGCCAGGTAACGGGCCACGGCCTTGCTCAGGCGTTCGGGCTTGCCGGCCTCGCCCAGGCGGGCTTCAGCCGCGCGCACCTGGGCCACCAGGGCTTGGTAGCGCTGGGCGTAGGCGGCGTTTTGGTAGCTGGTCAGGAAGCGCACGCGGCGGGCGATCAGGCCGTCGTCGCCGTCGAGCTTGTCGCTGCTCAAGTTGAGCAGCACCTTCTGCTCGCCCCCCAAGCGACCGATGGCGGCAGGTGCGGCGTAGGCCAAGCGGCCCAGCGCAAAGGCGGCTTTGTTGGCTTCCACGGCCACGTTGTTGAGCTCGATGGCGCGCATCAAGGCGGCGTGGCTCACGGGCACCAAGCCGGCCTGCCACGCAGCGCCCAGCATGATGATGTTGCTGGGCATGGTGTCGCCCAGCAGGCGCTGCGCGATGCCTTGGGCATCCAAGGTGTGCAACAAAGGCCCCCTGGCCTTCGGCGTCGCCTCAGGCCTCCCCCCGAGGGGATCCACCGGGCTCGGGAGCGGCCCGTCGCCCGTTGGCTTGCCGTCCACGCCCACGGCGAACTTCATCTTCTCCAGCAGCTCGGCCGCGTGCAGCGTGGCGTCGGGGTTGCGCACGAAGGCGGCGGTGGGCAGCTGGTGGGTGTTGGCCAAGATGACGGTGCGGCCGGGCTTGACGGTTTGCAGCGCGTCTTGGCTGGCGCCCACCACCATGTCGCAGGCCAGCAGCACGTCGGCCTGCTGGGTGTCGATGCGCACTTGGTTCAGCAAATCGGCCGTGGGGGCCACGCGCACGAAGCTCAGCACGCTGCCGCCTTTCTGTGCGAAGCCCATGAAGTCCAGCACCGAGGCCTGCTTGTGCTCCAGGTGCGCGGCCATGGTGATGAGGGCGCCCACGGTGACCACGCCGGTGCCGCCCACGCCCGTCACCAGCATGTCGAACGGGCCGCTCCAGGCCCACTCGGCCGGCTCGCCGATGCTGGCCAGCTCGCGCTCGATGTCCGCCGCGCTGAAGGTGGCGCTTTGCGCTTTCTTCAGCACCGCGCCGTCCACGCTCACGAAGCTGGGGCAGAAGCCGTTGACGCAGCTGAAGTCTTTGTTGCAGCTGGTTTGCTCGATGGCGCGCTTGCGGCCGAAGTCGGTCTCCACCGGCACCACGCTCAGGCAGTTGCTGGCCTGGCCGCAGTCGCCACAGCCTTCGCACACGGCTTCGTTGATGAAGATGCGCCGCGGCGGATCGACGAACTCTTTCTTCTTGCGGCGCCGGCGCTTCTCGGCGGCGCAGGTTTGGTCGTAGATCAGGCAGGTCACGCCCTTGATCTCGCGCAGCTCGCGCTGCACCGCGTCCATCTCGCTGCGGTCGTGGAAGGTGGTGCCGGGCGGGAACAGCGCGCGGTGCTCGTCGTACTTGTCGATCTCGTCCGACACGATGCACAGCCGCTTCACGCCCTCGGCCTCCACCTGCCGTGCGATCTGCGGCACGCTGGTTTGGCCGTCCACCGGCTGCCCGCCGGTCATGGCCACGGCGTCGTTGTAGAGGATCTTGTAGGTGATGTTGGCGCGCGCGGCGATGGCCTGCCGGATGGCGAGGTAGCCCGAGTGGTAGTAGGTGCCATCGCCCAGGTTCTGGAACACATGCGGCGCGTCAGTGAAGCGGCTCATGGCCGCCCAGTCCACGCCCTCAGCGCCCATTTGCACCAGGCCCGAGGTGCTGCGCTCCATCCAGTTGGCCATGAAGTGGCAGCCGATGCCGGCCAGCGCCCGCGAGCCCTCGGGCACCTTGGTGCTGGTGTTGTGGGGGCAGCCGCTGCAGAAGTAGGGCAGGCGCTTGGTGGCGTCGGCGGCGTTGGCCAGCACGCAAGGGGCGGTGAAGTCGACCACCAGGTGGCGGCGGTCCAGGGCCGGGTTCAGGCGCGCCAGCCACTCGGCCACCACGGCCATGATGCGGCTCGGGCGCAGCTCGCCCAGTTCACTGAGCAGCGGGGCGCCGTGCTCGTCGGTCTTGCCCACCACGCGCGGGCGCTGGAAGGCGGGCAGGTGGAACAGCTGCTCCTTGATCTGCCGCTCCACCACCGGGGCTTTTTCTTCGATCACCAGCAGGTCGGTCAGGCCCTGCGCAAAGGCCGCGATGCGGGTGGGCTCCAGCGGGTAGACGAGCCCGACTTTGTAGACGCGCACGCCGGCGGCGGCCAGCGCGTCGGGGTCGAGGTCGAGGCGGCGCAGCACCTCCATGAAATCGAAGTGCGCCTTGCCCACGGTCACGATGCCCAGCGTGGCCGCCGGGC
>CAZAIR010000038.1:4611-15990 GCA_964485225.1 uncultured Burkholderiaceae bacterium | reverse complement strand
CAACTTTGGCCAACTGAGCAGCACCCCGCCCACTTGGGCCGCCAAGCGCCCGGTGCGCATCGCGCTGCTCGGGGACTTCGGCGCCGGCGCCGCCGCGGGTCGGCTGGACACCGGCAGTGAGCTGGCCCGCCGCAAGCCCCGGTCGGTGGAGTTCGACAGCCTCGAAGACTGGCTGGGCCAACAGAACCTGAGCCTGCAGCTGCCGCTCGGCGCGGGCGGAGCGCCCGTGGAAGTGCCGTTGCCCGACCTCGACGCCTTCCACCCCGACACGCTGTACCGCGAAGTGGCCTTGTTCCAGAAGCTGCACGAGCTGCGCAAGCGTCTCAACAACACCGCCACCTTTGACAAGGCCGCGGCTGAAGTGGCCAAGCTCGCTGGCGGTCCTCAGAAAAAGGCCTCGCGCGCCGGCCGCGGCAAGCGCGCCCGCGGCGCCACGCCCAACCCCGGCGCCACGCTGGACGATTTCGCCCGCCTGACCGGCCGCACCAGCGTGGCCGCGGCCAGCGCGGGGGGTGGCATTGACGCGCTGCTGCGCGACGCCATCAGCCCCTTCATCGTGCCCGCGGCCAAGCCCGAAAAGGCGGGGCTGTTGAGCACCTTGGACAACGCCATCGCCGACGCCATGCGCGCGCTGCTGCACCAGGGCGACTTCCAAACCACCGAGTCGTTGTGGCGCGGGGTCGACTTCCTGCTGCGCCGACTGGAAACCGGCCCGCTGCTGCAGGTGCACCTGATCGACATCAGCGCCGAAGAGTTGGCCGCCGATCTGAGCGCCAGCGACGATCTGGCCGAGACCGGGCTGCACCGCCTGTTGGTGAGCCAGCCCGCTGAGAGCAAGGACGGTGGCTACAGCTACATCGCCGGGCTCTACCAATTCGAGGCCACCCCGCCCCACGCCGAACTGCTGGGCCGCATGGCCAAGGTGGCGCACGCCGCCGGCGCCCCGTTCCTGACCGGCATCGCCATCGACACGCTGGCCGATCCCCGCAAACCCCCGCACCCGCTGGTGCGCCAGGCGCTGCAGGCACTGCGCGAGCTGCCCGAGGCCGCATCCTTGCTGCTGCTCGGGCCGCGCTTCCTGCTGCGCCACCCGTATGGCAAGCGCAGCGACCCGATCTCGGCCTTCAGTTTTGAAGAGTTCACCGTCGCCGATGGTCTGGGCGGTCTGCTGTGGGGCCATCCGGCGCTGCTGGCGCTGACCGTGCTCGCCGGACAAAAGGGCGCACTGGCCGTGAACGACTTGCCGTTCCATCACTTCGTCGATGCCCACGGCGACAGCACGGCCCTGCCCTGCACCGAGCGCTACCTCAGCACCGCGCAAGTGGGCCAGCTGCGCAGCTTGGGGCTCACCGCACTGGCAGCCCACCGCGGCGAGCCGGTGGTGCGCCTGACCGGGCTGGACAGCGTGGCGGGCACCCCCTTGAGCGCCAGCGGTGGCGCCACCGGCGGCACTGCGCGTGCCGGCATCAGCGTGGCTGCGAAAGCCAAGCTGCCCGAGGCCAAAGCCGCCAGCTCCCGGGCCGGCATGCCCGCGGCTGACAGCGACAACGAGGCCCCTGCCGACGCCGACACGGGCAGCACCGACACGGGCAGTGACAGCGACAGCAGCGACCTCGACGCCTTGCTGGCCAGCCTGGGCAGCGACGACGACAGCAGCAGCTCGGTCGACAGCAGCAGCGACGCCCCGGCCAGTGACGCCACCGACGACGACGACGCGATGGACCCGGAACTGGCCGCGCTGCTGGCCTGCCTGGGCTGAGGGGGCTGCAAGCGCCCATGAGGGCGGAACTGGCGCGGCGCTGGCGCCACTCACGCACGGCACGGCCAGCCTTTCATCCCTCCCGGCTGCTCGGCCCCACCCCCATCGGAGAACCGCATGAGCACCTTGAAGAAGGGCGTCGTGATCGACGTCCCGGCCTGGAAGATCCCTGTCATCGCCCGCAAAAAGCTGCTCAAGCAGCCCGAGATCGAAGTCAGCGTGAAGTTCGCGCCCGACGAAGTCGCGGAGATGCCCGACAAGCAATTCAAGGTCTTTGAGGCGACCTTTGAGAAGGGCTTCACCCCAGCCTTCCAGAAGATGAGCGAGGGCTGGTTCGGTGAGATCCAAAAGCACATGGACATCACCGAGGAGAACCTCGAAAAGATCGGCAAAGGGGCCAAGGACGAAGCGTCCGGCAAGAAGCTCCTGGAAGCGGTCGTGACCAAGGTCAACGCCGAGCTGGTGGCCAAGGCCAAGGCCTGGACGGTGAAGGTGCAAGAGATTGCCCAGAAGGCCTACGAGGCAGCGGTGGCGGCTTCCCTCAAGGCGATGCAGCTGAAGGTGACCAAAGCCAAGGCCAAGATGGTTGCCAAGGTCGTCTTCTTTGTGCTGTTGACCCTCACTGCCGCGGCACTCACCATCGCCGCAAGCGTGGTGACCATGGGCGCCGGTGCAGCCCTGGCTCCGGTGGTGATCGCCGGCATCGTCACAGCGGGTAAGGCGCTGTTCGGGTCCGTGGGCGAGGTGGTCAAGAGCTACGACGTGATGGCCACCACGATTGCCGCCGTCGAAGCCGACGTGAAGAAGATCAACGCCGCCGTGGTGGCCTACAGCAAGGCCGCGCAGAAGACCGCCGGCAAGCTGGACAAGGCCAAAGTGTTCGCCGCCGCCCTCACCACCAGTGTGGACAGCCTGGACAAGCACGTGGGCCAACTCGACAAGTTCGTGGCCGTGGCCCGCGCCGGCAACCTCAAACGCGTGGCCGAGCTGCAAGAGTTGGCCAACAAGCTCGCGGCTGTGGGCGACAAGAGCCCCGAAGCGGCCAAGCTCAACAAAGAAGCCCTGGCGCTGCAGCGCGACTTCGACGACGCGCGCGATGGCTTGCAAGCCATGGACGAGGTCAAGAAATCAGCCGCCGAGGCCCGTGCCGCGTTTGTGAAGATCGACCCGGAAGGTCTGCTCAAAGCGGTCGGCAAGATCGCGCCCGCCGTCGAGAAGATGAACAAGGTGGTCGCCCTCATCAAGAAGGTGGCCCCGGCCTTGAAGGAAATCTTCACGGGCGTCTCCAAGATCGCCAAGGCCGCCGCCAAGTAAGCCGCCACCCGCGCGGGCACCGGCCACGACGGCCTGTGCCCGCTTGCGCGCGTACAGCCAGCCGAGGGCTGGCTGCCGCAGCGCTTCAAGACAGCCAGCGCACCACGGTGTTCAAGTAGATGGGCAGGCCCAGCAAACCAGCCAAGCCCATCAACACGCCCAAGCCGGTGGGCACCAAGGCCACCCAGTACAGCTTCCATTGCCGCGTCAGCGCCGTGACGGCGAGCATGGCGATGGCAATGGCCATCATGGCCTCCGACACGTCGAACTGATCGTCGCGCACGCCCAAGTTCTCGAACTCGGCCTGTGCCGCCTCGGCCTTGACCTTCAGTTCCTCCTTGCGCGTGTCCTGCCGCTGCGCCAGGGCACGGGCCTTGGCAATTTCTTCATCGAAACGCGGGTGCAGCGCCGGTGCGGCGCCGTCGCGCGCCAACTCCAGTTGCACCGCGTGGGCTTCGGCCAGGTCTTGGCGCACGTTGCGCGCTTGGTAGAAATTCCAGAAATCGAGCTTGTCGACCTGCGCGCGCTGCATCTCTTGGGCGATGTTGTCGGCCTTGACCTGGCAGATGCCCATGAACGTCGCCAGGGCTGCCACGGTGATGGCGACGGTGCCGTTGAGCTTGGCGGTGGAACGGTCGGCCTCGTCCTCGGCGGCTGCGGCGGCTCCGTCGATGACTTCTTGGGGGTCAGGTTTGGGCATGGCCATGGCGGATCACTTGCGCACGTTGTCGAGATCGGGTGGCGGGATGTAGCCCAGCTCTTTGGCGCGCCCCTCAAACTGAGACGCCAGCAAAGGCTGGCCGTTGCGGCGGTAGTGCAGCGCCAGCTCGTAACTGGCAATGCCGTTGCCCAAAGCCACGGCGAACTGCAGCCACCCCTCATAACGGCTTTGCGCGGCCGAGGTGCCGCCACCTTCTCGGAAGCGGCTTGCCATGCGGGCCGCCGCATCTTTGTCACCCCGGGCCGAGCGCAGCACGTCTTGCCGGGCCTCGCTGGCCATGTCGTCGGTGAGGGCGAAGGCGGATCGGTACAGGCGCACGTCATTGCGCTGCAGGGCCTTGAGCGCAGCGCGGGCGCCGTCGCGCGCCACCAGCACGCTGACGGCGAATCGGCTTTGCGGGCGGCTGAGCAAAAACGCGTCGGCACTGCGCAGCACCTCCGCCGGCCAGGCCAGCTGCTCCAGCTGTTGCAAGGCCTTCTCTTCATCCACGTCTTGCGCTGGGGCCGGGGCGTTGGCACTGGTATCGGCCACGCGGCGGGGCTCAACGGTGAGGTGCACGCGCGTGTGGTCGGCAATGAAGGGGTCTTGGGCCAGGTCGCGTACCGCAGCCACCGGGTGCTTGCTCATGGTTTCGAAGACGTCCATGCGCACCAGCTTGAGCAGCTCCGGGAACGTGGTCTGGCCGGGCACGCTGTCCATCAGCTTGACCAGAGAGCCGGTGTAGAAGGTGTTGAGCGTTTCCACCGCCGGGGCCACCGCCGGCTTGCCAGCACCGGTGGAGAAGGTGATCAAGGCGCCAGGGGGGGCTTCGACTTGGTTGAGGCCGCTGATCTCGCCGGCCTTGAGGCCGGTGCGGCAGGCGTCCACGATGGCAATCACCATGCCCTCGCGGCGCGTGGGCAGGCGGCCCACCACGTCGGTCAGCAACTGCAGGCTGCCCGTCTTCAGCAACTCACCCTTGGCACTGGGGTTGAGCCCGGCAGGCAACAGCAGGTTGGCGGCATCCACCTGCACACCGTGGCCGCAAAAGTAGAAGAGGACCGTGGTGTCTGGCGGGGCCGCAGCCACTTTGGCGATGAAGGCGGCCACGGCGCGCTGCGCGGCCGGCAAGTCGAGGTCGAGGGCGGCGGTGACGCGAAATCCACGCCGCTGCAGTGCCGCGTCCATGTCGCGCACGTTCTTGTGGATGGGCGGCAGGTCGTAGGGCTCAGGGTACTCGCGGTTGCCGAGCAGGAACGCCATGCGCGTCTCGGTGGTGGCGGCTTGGGCCGGACCGGGTGCAGGGGCGGCTTGGGCGCCCGCCGCGACACCGGCCAGGCCCAGCAAACTGCCGCAGGCGTGGCGGCGGTTGACGAGAGGGGCCATGGGCTGGGGATCGGGTTTCATTTGCACGACAGGGCCGGCTGAGCGGCCGGTTCGCAGGTTTCGGGCGGTCGGGCCCCTTCGCGCCCCACGGTGGCGGGGCGCCCAGCACCGACTTCGGCGATCACGCCCGAGCGCAGCCGGCTGCTGACGTTCTCGGTGCGCACGGTTTCCTGGAACCTTGCGCGGCGGGCGTCTTCGGCATCTCCGTTGATCGAGGACAACGCGCCCGTGGCCTGCGGCGTGAGGGGCAGCACGCCGTTGTAGACGATGGGCACCTCGGCCGGCTTGGACGCGCCGTCATGGAAAAAGCGGTAGCCGCCGGGGCTGAGCGACACATCCGGGCCGACCAAGAACACCGCCGTGCTGCCACGTGCCCCCGCCTTGGGCAGCAGGGTGACGTAGCCGGCGTTGTTGCCGCTGCTGCGGTTGCCGGTGGCCGTGGTGCCCACGGCCACACGGATCTCTTGCCCGTTGGTGGCTCCGAAGCTGGCGGCTTGGTCGAAGGCCGCGGGCCGCAACTCCAGCGTGAGGCCGGGCGCCGAGAAAGCGCGGCCCAGCAGCACGTCGTCGAACGGGAGCCGCGCCGCGATGGTGGCGGTGGCACTGGTGCGCAGGCCTTCGGCGCGGATGTGCACGAGATCGCCCTCGACGCCCAAGCCGCCGATGTTGACCTGCCCACCGGCGATGTGGATCAACGATTGGATGCCGAAGCCGTCGCGCACATTGGGCACCCAGGCGGTACCGAAGGCGGGCCCGCTGAGCACCGACAGGCCACCGCTGAAGGCGTTGGCATCTTGGTTGAGCAGCACCGAGCCGCCGCCTGTGGCCTGCACCACCAGCTCTGCGCCCGAGGCCACGGTGATGGCACTGCCCGCGTTCTGCACCACGGTCGCTTCGGCAGTGGCCAAGGGGCGGCCCCCCAGCGGCACCTGGACGGTGCCTTGCGGCGTGGCCTTGGCGTCATCCGGGCTGGCGCTGGCCTTCAGCTGCAAGCTGCCGCCTTGGACGCGCAAGGGGCCACTCAGGCTCAGGCGCTGGGCTTCGATCTGGCCGCCGTTGGCCAGGCTGACATCACCCAGGTTCAGGCTCTGGGGTGCGCTGATCAAGGCCTGGGTGGCGCTCAGGCCCAGGGGCCCGGTGCCGAGGTTGTTGCCGCTGTGACGGGCCTCGATGCGCTGGCCGCGCAGCGTCAAGCCCTGGGCGTTGGTGACGGTGAGCGCGCCGGTGTAGGTCTGGTCGCCGCTGGTGGTGAGGTTGCCGCCCAGGCGCACTTGCCCGGCCGCCGTGAGCGAAGCCACCGTCTCAGGGCCGGCCACGCTCAGCTCGGCGCCCGCCGCCACTTGCACAGCGCTGGCATCAGGCAGTTGCTCGGCCGCGCTGGTGATCAGGCGGCCCCCGTTGACTTGCGTGGCGCCGGTGTAGGTGCTGGCGGTGCCCAAGGTGACATCGCCCTGGGTGATCACGAGTTGGCCGCTGCCGCTGACCGCGTTGGCCCACGTGCTGGCACCGCTGTTGGCCAGCTCCAACGTGCCTTGGTTGAGCACGCTGCCGGTACCAAGGCTGGCCACGGTGCCAGGGCTGCCGCCGGCCAAGCGCACGCTGCCGGCCTCGATGGTGGTGCCGCCGCTGTAGGTGTTGGCGGCGGTGAAGGTGACGGTGCCGCTGCCTTGCTTGACCAAGCTGCCGCTGCCGCTGACCAGCCCGTCGATCTGGGTCGACTGGCCGTTGCCGCCAAAGCTTAGGCTGGCGCCTTGCAGCTGCACCTGACCGGCGCCGGACAGGCCGGCCACCAACTGGTTGGCACTGAGCCGCAGGGCGGTGCCGGCATCCAAGCTGACGGCGGTGAGCGCCGACAAGGCGTTGCTGACCGACAGGTGCAAGGTGCCACCCGTGACGCGCGTGGCACCACTGAAGGTGTTGCGCCCGGACAAGGTGACGGTGCCGCTCCCAGCCTTGATCAAACCGCCGCTGCCGCCGAATGCGCCGGCAAAGGTGCTGTCCTGGCCGTTGGCGCCCAGGGTGAGGTCGCCTCCGGCCAGCTGGACCGTACCGCCGCCGGTGAGCGGCCCCAGGCTTTGTGCGGCCTGCAGGTCCAGCGTGGCGCCGGGGTCGACGCGCACCGCCGCACCAGCCGGCAGGGCGTTGGCCACGGCCAGGCGCAGGGTGCCGGCTTCCACGGCGGTGCTGCCGGGCGTGTTGGTGCCACTGAGGGTGAACATGCCGCCGCCCACCTTGGCCAACTCCCCCGGGCCGCTGATGCGGCCGGCGAACTGGCTGCTGGCATCGCCTGTGCCCACCGCCAGGCGGGGGCCTTGCAGGTCCACGTTGCCGCTGCCTGTCAGGCTGGCCAAGCTCACGGTTTGGGTGGTGCGCAAGGTGGCACCGCTGGCCACGCTCAGGCCGCTGCTGGCCGCCAATGCTTGGGCTTGGGCCAGCACCAAGGTGCCCGCCTCCACCGCGACGGCACCCGTGAAGCCGGCGCTGGCGCCACCCAAGGTCAAGCTGCCGCTGCCGGCTTGGGTCAGGCTGCCGCTGCCCAGGAACTTACCGCTGAAGCTGGTGTTGCCGCTGCCGCTGATGCGCAGAGCGTGGGTCTGCACATCCACCTGGCCAGCGCCGCTCAAGCTGCCCAAGGTCTGGTTGGCCCCCAGCACGAGTTGCGCGCCGGCAGCCACGTCCACCGCCGATGCGCTGGGCAGCGCACCGCCGGCCTGCGCACGCAGGGTGCCGGCGGCCACTTGCGTGGCGCCGCTGTAGCTGTTCATGCCTTCCAGCGTGAGGGTGCCCCCGCCTGCAAGACCCAGGCCCCGCGCGGCGCCGCCGTCGCTGATGGCGCCGGTGATGCGCAGGCCAGCGGCACTGGGCTCGAGTACCAAGCTGAGGTCACTGTCGAGGGTGATGGCGCCGGCCAAGGTGGCCGCGCCGGCGCTGTTGCGCACGCTACCGCCCTGGGCTTGCAAGCTGTTGCCCAGGCTGGCGCCGTTGCGCAAGTCGAGGGTGGCGCCCGTCAGCAACGTCACAGCGCCGCTGCCGAGGCTGGCGCTGCCGCCGTCCATCGCCAAGGTGCCGGCCTCGATGCGGGTGCCGCCGCTGTGGCTTTGGGCGCTGCCCACTTGCAGCACGCCACTGCCCGCCCAGACCAAGGCGCCAGCGCCCGACACCGGCCCGGCCAAGCTGACCAGGCCAGGGCTGCTCAGACCCAACCGGGTACTGACCTGGGCAGCCTCCACGGTGAAGCCCTGCGCGGCGTGCAGGTCGGCCGTGCCGGCTTGCGCGATGCCCAGCGTGCCGAACCGATTGCCCGCTTGCATCAAGTTGATGGCGTGGCCACCGGCGTTGAGCAGTGTGGACCCGGTCACTTGCAGCACACCGCTTTGGCCGATGCCGCCGGCGCTGGCGTCGGCGGCCAAGCTGGTGTAGCTGCCCCCCAGCAGATCCAAAGCGCCACCGGTCCACAGCTGCAGGGCAGCGGCATCGCCGCCCACCCGCAAGCCATCGGCGCGGGTGCTGTCGCGGTCGCGCAAGCGCACGCTGCCCCAGCTGCCGCCTGCCTCGCTGCCCAGCTCCACCCGGCCCCATTCATTGGCCGTCTGGGTCGACAGATCGGCCGACTGGCCGGCCGTGCCCACCGCGACCAAGGAGCTGGTGCCGCTGACATCGAGCGCGCCGGTTTGCACCAAGCCCGCACCGGTGCGGGTGTGCAGCGTGGTGTAGCGACCGCCGCCCAGGCTGATCTGCCCGGTGGCGCTGGCTTGCAGGGCTTGGGCATCACCGACCACAGAGAGGTTACCGGTGGCCGCCAGCGCGACGGTGCCCATGCTGCCGCCGTTGAGTGCAGCCAAGTTCACCGCTGCGCCAAAGCTGTTGCCGGCTTGGGCCAGCCCCACCTGCAGGGGGCTGCCATCGGCCACCAAGCTGGTCGTACCGGTCACGGTCAGTGCGCCGCTTTGGCCGAGGGTGGAGCCGGCCGTGCGTGCGCTCAACGCGCCCGCCACCGTGCCTTGGCCCAGGTTCAACGCGCCTGCGCTGCGCACATCCAAGCCAGCGGTGGCCAAGGTACCCAAGCTCAGGGCGCCACTGGCCAGCAGCTGCGCGGTGCCGCTGCTCAAGTTGACCGTTCCCTGGAAATCATTGCCGGCGTGGTTGAGCGTGAGGGCTTGTGCGCCGGTGTTGAAGCTGCTGCCGCCGCTGACGCTGAGCGCGCCGCTTTGGGTGAGCGCGCCCGCGCTGCTGACGGTGAAGGTGCCCGCCACCGTGCTGGCACCCAGCACCAAGGGGCCGCTGGCGGCCAGCTCGGTGTTGGCGCCCATCAGGCTGACCGCGCCTTGCCAACTGTTGCCCACCTGGCCGAGTGCGATGGCGCCGCTGCCCGCGTTCAAGTTGCTGGCGCCGCCCACCGTCAGCGCGCCGCTTTGGCTGAGGCCGCCACCGCTGCTGCTGGCATTGAGCGCGCCGCTGACGGTGCCACTGCCCAGGTGGAGCGCACCGCCCGCGCTGACCGTCAAGCTGCTGCCACTGAAGCTGGCCAAACCCAGGCTCCCGGCGCTGACGACCTGCAGCGCCCCACCGCCCAGGCTCAACAGGCCGCCAAAGCTGTTGCTGGCCTGGGTCAGCGTCACATCGCCCCCGCCGCTGAACACCCCTGCCGAGCCCGTCACCGCCAACGCACCGCTTTGCGTGATGTTGCCGGCGGTGCTTTGCGCCTGCAGGCTGCCGGTGCTGCCCTGGCCCAGGTTGAGAGACCCCGCGGCGACCACGTTCAGGGTGCCGGTGTTGAAGATGCCCAGGCTCAAGGCGTTGGCGTCGCTGACTTGGACGCTGCCGCCACTGAGGCTGACGAGCCCTTGGAAGTCGTTCGCCGCCGTCAGACCGATGCTGCCGCTGCCGGCGTTCACGCTGGCGACGCCCGCCACGGTGAGCGCGCCGGTTTGGGTGATGGCGCCGTTCTGGCTGATGGCGCTCAGGCCGCCACTGAGGCTGCCGCTGCCCAGGTTCAAAGGCCCGTTGGCGCTGACGGTGAGCGCCCCCACGGCCAGTGGACCCAGCACGAGTTGGTTGGCATCCACCAGCTGCGTAGCGCCGCCGCTGAGGCTCACCGCCCCTTGGAAGTCATTGCCCGCTTGCGTCAGGGTGATGGCGCCGCTGCCGGCCTGCAAGCTGCTGGTGCCACTCACCACCAGCGCACCGCTTTGGGTGATGCCGCCGCCCGTGTTGGCACTCAAAGTCCCGCCCACGGTGCCTTGGCCCAGGTTCAGCGCACCCGCGCTGCTAAGGCTCAGGCTGCCGGTCGCCAAACTGCCCAACACCAACGCGCCACCGTTCACCACCTGGGTGGTGCCGCCGCTCAAGCTCAGCGGACCTTGGAAGGCATTACCGGCCTGGGTGAGGGTCACCGCGCCCGTGCCGGCCTGGATGCTGGCCGCGCCGCTGACAGTCAAGGCGCCGCTTTGCGTCACGGCCCCGTTGTTGCTGCTGGCCACCAGCGTGCCCGCCACCGTACCTTGGCCCAAGTTCAAGCTGCCGCTGGCGGTGGCACTGAGGCTGCCGGTGGCGACGCTACCCAGACTCAGTGCATTCGCGTCAGTCACCTGCGTGACGCCACCACTCAAGTCCAGCCCAGCCTGGAAGTCGTTGCTGGCCTGGGTGAGGCTGATGGCCCCACTGCCTGCGGTCACCGTGGCCAAGCCCCCCACACTGACGCGACCCGCGCTTTGCGTGATCCCGCCGTTGCTGGCGCTCAGGCCCAGTGTGCCGCTGGCACTGACGTTGTGCGCGAGGCTCACAGCCTGAGCGCTCAGGTTGATGTTGCCGCCGCTGAGTGCGCCCTGGGTTTGCAGCGTGCCGCCCTGGCTGTGCAGGCTGAGATCGGCGGAGCCGGTGTCGATGGCGGCAAGTGGCAGCGTCAGCGTGCCCGTGGCCAGCAGGCTGACCGGCTGGTTGGCGCCGGCCAGCAGGCTGCTCACGTTCAAGGCACCGGTGGCGTTCACCGCCACAGCCCCACCCGCCAAGGCCACCGCGCCGCCAAAGCTGTTAGCAGCTTGGGTCAAGGCGAGCGCGCCGCTGCCGGCATGGAAGCTGCTGGCACCAGCCAGCGTCAGCGCACCCACTTGCGATACCGCCCCGTTGGCCACCACCACCAGGGTGCTCAAGCTGCTAGCGGCCAGACTCAGTGCGTTGGCGTCGGTCAGCTGCACCGCGCCGCCGCTCAAGCTCACCTGTC
>CAZAIR010000038.1:0-4511 GCA_964485225.1 uncultured Burkholderiaceae bacterium | reverse complement strand
CCGTTTGCGTCACCGCCCCGCCAGCGCTCAGCACCAAGCTGCTGACGCTGCTGCCGCCCAGGCTCACGGCGCCAACGTTGGTGAGTTGCGCCGCGCCGGCAACCAAGTCCACAGCGCCTTGCAGGCTGTTGCTGGCGTGGGTCAGAGTCAAGGCTTGGGTGCCGGTGTCAAAACTGCTGGCACCTGTGACGCTGAGCGCACCGGTTTGCGTGAGCGCTCCACCCGCGATGACCGTGAGGCTGCTGGCACTGCTGGTTGCCAGCGCCAGCGCACCGCTGTTGGTGAGCTGGGCCGCGCCAGCGGTCAGGGTCACGGCGCCCTGTAGGTTGTTCAGAGCCTGGGTGAGCGTGAGGCTGCCACTCCCAGCTTGGAACGCACTGGTGCCCGTGACGCTCAGGGCACCGCCTTGGCTGATGGCGTTGTTGCCACTCGTGGCTGACAGGCTGCCGCTGACCGTGCCCTGGCCCAGATTGACAGCGCCCGCACCGATCAGCGTCAGGTTACCGGTGGCCACCGTGCCCAAGGTCAAGGCGTTGGTGTCGGTGACGGCCGTCGCGCCACCGCTCAAGTCCACAGCCCCGGTGAAGTCGTTCTGGCTGCGCGTGAGGGTGATGGTGCCGGTCCCCGCTTGGACCACGGTGGTGGAGCTCGCTTCGATGCGACCACCGGTTTGCGACACGTTGCCAGCGGTGCTGGTCAGCGACAGAGCGCCGCTGGCCTGGATCTGATGACCAAGGCTGAGGGACTGTCCGCTCAAGCTCAGCGCCCCGCCGCTGAGGTTGCCATTGGTTTGCAGCGCGCCACCCTGGCTGTTGAGACTGAGGCTGGCCGTGCCCGTGTTCAGGTTGCCGTTCGGCAAGGTGAGCACCCCTCCGGCGGTGATGCTCACAGGGCGGTTGGTGCCTGGGTTCAAGGTCTGCAGCGTGAGATTGCCACTGCCCACCAGCGTCAGCGCGCTGCCTACAAGGCTCACATCGCCCTGCCAACTGTTCAGCGCCTGCGCCAGGGCAATGTTCCCGCTGCCGCTGGTCAAGTCGGTGGTGCCGGTGACGGTCAGCGCGCCCGATTGGCTCAAGTCGCCGCCACCCGTGTTGACCACCAGGTTGCCGCCCACGTTGCCCGTACCCAGGTTGGTTGCGCCCGCGCTGGTCACGGTCAAGTTGCCGGTGGCCAGGGTGCCCAGGGTCAGCACGTTGGTGTCGGTCACCTGGGTGGCACCACCGGTGAGGCTCAAGGCAGCCTGGAAATCGTTGGCCGCTTGGGTCAGGGTGATGGCGCCGGTGCCGGCGTTCACCTGGGCAAGGCCACTGACCTGGAGGGCACCACTTTGGCTGACGGCGCCGTTGTTGCTGTTCACGTTGAGCGTGCCAGCCACGCTGCTGGCGCCCAGGCTGACGTTGCCACCACCCGTGCTGGTGACAAGCAAGTTGCCCACTGTCAAGCCGCGCAGCGTGATCGCATCGCGCGCGACGGCGCTGAGCGCCCCGCCACCGGTGTTGATGAACGAAGCACCCAGCATGCTGATGGTGCTTGCGTTGGTGCCCGCGGTATCGGTCGCCCCCACGTCGGTCCCGGCCTTCAGGAACACGTTCAAGCTACCGGCGCCGGCCGCAATGCTGCCGTTGGTCGTGAAGACGATGTTGCCCTGGGCCACCAGGTTCAGGGTGGCACTTTGCCCGCCCAACAACGCCGGGTTCGGCGTGATGGCGGCATCCACCGTCAAAACGCCAGTTTGCGCATTCGTGGCGGCGCTGTTGGTCACCACCGTGACGTTGGCACCGTTGGACAAAGCGCCGTTGAGCACACCCACGTTCAACACGGCGCTGTCATCGGCGGTGCCAAAGGTGGGTGGCGTGCTGAGGAGATTGGCGTTGCTGCCGCTGCTGATGGTGAGATCGTTCGGGTCCAGCAACCAGGTGCCGGCGCGGCCCTGGGGTGCGCTCACATCCACGCTGCCTTGCGGCATGTTGAGCACCTTGGCGCCCGAGGTTTCCACCTGCCCGCCGTTGCCGCCGAGGCGGCCGCCCCGGGCACTGATGTGGCCGTGCACGTCGGTGCGACCGTCAGACCACAAGACCACGTCACCGCCATCACCGTGCGCGGTGGCGTCAGCCCGCACGGTAGCGCCTGGCGCCATGAAGGTGGCTTGTGCGTTGCGCTCGGGGCCGCGACCGTAGAAGTTCCCCCCCACCAGCACGGTGCCCCCGCCCTGGGCGCCCGAGGCATCGAGCGTGGCGCGACCCACCAGGCCCACCTGATGACCCAACACGCTGATCTGTCCACCGCGCTCATGGGTCTGCGAGCCGCTGGCGTCCACCTGACCGCTGACCAAGGTTTGGCCGGCACTGCCGCCATCGATGACGATGCGGCCCTCGCGCGTCCCCAAGCTGCGTGGCTGCACCAGGCCATCCATGTTCAGCACCTGGCCCGCAAACCCGGCGCGGGCCTGTGCGCGCATCTCCACACTGCCGCCCTGGGCCAGCACGTTGCCGCTGAACTGCAGCCGGGTGTCATGGCCCTCGTTGCGCACATTGAAGAGCACCAGGCCGTCACCTTCCACGTCCACCAGTGCACTGCTGGCGGCAGCCAAGCCGACCCGGCCGGCTTCGATCTGGCCAGTCACCGTCAACTGCGGCGCAATCAAGCTCACCGTGCCGCCCGGCGCACGGATGTCGCCTTGGGCCAGCAACTGGCCCGTCACCCCCTCGCCGGCCGACAGCTGGTAATGCCCCCCCATGAAGGCATCGTTGGATAGGTACAGGGTGGATGCCATCAAGCCCCCCACATCCACCTGTGAGCCTTGCCCGAACACGATGCCACGCGGGTTCAGCAGGAAGACCCGGCCATTGGCCTGCAGTGCGCCCAAGATCAACGACGCGTCGCCGCCGGTCACGCGGTTGAGCAGCACCGATTGCGCGGTGGGCTGCTCGATGCGGACCGTCTCGCCTTTGCCGATCGAAAAGGTCTTCCATTGCACGATGGCCTTGTCACTGGCCTGACGGATCAGCATGTGCCCGGCCAGGGGTGTGCCGATGTCCACAGTGCCTTCCACCACCTCGCCGCCGCTGGGGTTGGCGCGCACCGGCACGCTCGCGGCCAGCACGCACACGGCCAGCCCAATGGGCGCCAAGTGCAGGCGAGCCGACGCGCGCAAGCGCTTCTGGGAGGCGGTCGACTGAGCAGGGCGCAAGGCTGGTGGCATGGGGCGGGATCCAGAGGAGAATTCGGTCGGGCTTACGGCCATCAAAACAGCCAAGAACCCTGGGCATACAGGCGAGGGTTGCGCTCGCGCGTGTCACTCACGGGCTTGCCTCGCGTGGGCGTGGCCACACTCAAGCGGGCTGAGAACACACCCGGACGCGCCCACACCATCGACAAACCTGCGCCAGCCAGGGCCGTATGGTTCACATAGGTCGTGTCGCGAACCACCAAGGTGGGGTCTTTGCGCAGCTGCACATAGGCGCCGTCAAAGAAGGCGGCGAAGACGATCTCGCGCGCGTGTTTGCCCAGCAAACTGCTCGGCGGCAACCAACGCAGCTCCACACTGCCCACCAAGCCGCTGTCACCCGTCCCCTCGCCCGGCGCGAAAGCACGCAAGCCGTTGGTTCCGCCCGCGCGGAACTGTTCGGTACCGTCCAGGTTGTGCAGCGCCCACTGGCCACGCACCGTCAGGTAGCCCATGAGTTGCCGGTTGAGCAGGTTCTGAAGGCGTGAGTACGCCAAGTTCACCTTGGTGAACTGGCGCGCGTCGTCCGAACCAGCCACGGCACCGTCGACAAATGACAAGCGCCCCGTGGCCACGTTGAGCTCGAAGGTGTTGACCCCGCCACCGAACAAGTCGTCACGGAAGTCGCCACCCACCCCCAGACTGAAGTCGTCGACCCGCTTGCGGGTGGCCAGCGCCACCACGTTGTCCGTGTAGTGCTTGGCATTGGCTGCACCCAGCGCAAACAGGTTCAGGTTGCGAGAGCGCACCCAGGGGTAGAGCCCGAACACATTGAAGGTGGTACCCGAGCCGTTCAGTCCAAGCGGAAATTCGGTTTCGTCCAGCTTGTACTGGACCGCCGAAACCGAAGCGCCGGCCTTGAAGCCATCGGCTCCCACCGGCGTCGTGTAGCCCAGCAAACCAAAGCGCAAGCCCCCGGTGGTAGAGGTCAGCAGCGAGCCCGACACACCGTCGCCCCGTCCCAGCGGGCTGGCCCAAATGGCCTGCGCCCCCAAGCGCTGGCTACCGATGAACCGAGCACCATTCACATCGACATCAGCGCTGCCACTGAGCGCCGCATCGGGCGTGGGCGTGAACACGAGCATGGCAGTGCCAGGGGTTGAGCCGGTGCGCACTTCGGCTCGCACGGTCAGGCCACGCAGGTCGTTGATCAAGAACACCGTGCGCTCCACATCCCGCACGGTCAATATGGCACCCGGCTGCAGACGGTCAAGATAGCCCTGCACCACCTCGCGCCGAACGGGAAGCTTGTCGTCCCAGTTCAGCACCACACGGTCCAAGCGCC
>CAZAIR010000037.1:0-16342 GCA_964485225.1 uncultured Burkholderiaceae bacterium | reverse complement strand
CGACCTTGGGCACCGAGTCCACCGAGTACAGCGACTGGTCGGGGTACATCTCGCCGTTGCTGTTGGCGTCACCGGCCACTTGCCAGCCGCTCAGGTAGATGGCCTTCAGGCCGGCCTTGACCTGCTGCATGGCTTGGTTGCCGGTCAGCGCGCCGAGGGCGTTGACGAAAGGCTCGCTGTTCACCAGGCCCCACAGCTTTTCAGCGCCGCGCTTGGCGAAGGTGTGCTCGGGCTGGATGGAGCCACGCAGGCGCACCACATCGGCGGCGGTGTAGCCACGGGTGATGCCGGCCCAACGTGGGTTTTCAGCCCAGTCTTTTTCAAGGGCGGCGACTTGTTGTTCGCGGGTCAAGCGGGTCATGGTCAATCTCCAGAGGTTGCAAAAGGAAAGCAGGACAGGACGAAATCTACGCACTGCGACCTGTTCGCACACTCGGATTGGGGTGCCGCCTCTAGAGAAATAGACCCTTATCTAACAACGACTTAAGATGGGCATTCCGTATTGTGGTGATCCTTGTTTCATAACAAGAAATGTTGAGTGGCGCCTACCGCCTTAAATCTCATATAGCGAAACGAGCATTTCACATCATGACGAAAAACAGCCTCTGCCTCATCTCAAAGCCCCCCCACGAAGTAGCGCTTCAGGCCGGCAAGGATCATCTCCACCGCAATGGCTGTCAGCACCAGCCCCATCAGCTTCTCTAGCGCTGAAACGACCGAGTCACCGACCAGCTTGCGAATGCGCTCGGCCCCGAGCAGCAACAGCCCGCTGACCACCATGGCCACGGCCAAGGCGGCGATCCATTCGCCGATGCGGTCGGGCTGGCGCGAGGCCAACAGCAGCACCGTGGCCATCGCCGAAGGGCCGGCCAACAAGGGCACCGCCAGCGGGAAGATGAAGGGCTCGCGTCCGGGCTGGGTGCCATAAACCGACTCACCTTGCGCGCCAAAGATCATGCGGATGGCCACCATCAGCAAGATCACCCCGCCGGCCACTTCGAGCGAGCGCTCGCTGAGGTGCATCATGCGCAGGAAACTCTCGCCGCCGAACATGAAGGCCAGCAGCACACAGAAGGCGATGCTGACCTCTCGCAGCGCCACTCTGGCGCGCCGCTCCTTGGGTACGTCCCGCAAGATGGGGATGAAGATGGGCAAGCTGCCAAGCGGGTCGAGCACCAGCAGCAGCAAGATGAGCGCAGAGAGGAAAGTGTGGTCCATCCACGGACGTTAACCACCACAGCCCAGCACAGCACCCGGGTTAGCCTTGAGGGCATGACCGTGCTCCACACCCAGCGCCTGACGCTGGAACCCTTTGCCGAAGCCCACCTGGATGGGCTTCACGCCATGAACCGCTTGCCCGAGGTGATGCGCTTCATCACTGGCAAGCCTGAAACGCGCGAGCAAACGCAGGCTGGCATTGAGCGCGTGAAGGGCTACTGGCAACTGTGGGGGTACAGCTGGTGGGCCCTGCGGGACAGGGCCAGTGGCCGTGTCGCGGGTGCGGCATGCCTGCAGCACCTGGACCGCGACCGCAGCCAGCCGCATGAGCTGGGTTGGCGCCTGCACCCCGACTTCTGGGGCCAGGGCCTGGCCTCCGAGGCTGCACGCTGCATCGCGCAGTTCGCGTTCGACACCGTGCAAGCCCCTGAGTTGGTGGCCATTCGTCACCCAAACAACCAAGCTTCCGAGCGCGTGATGTTGCGCTTGGGGATGCAGTTCCGGCGCATGGGCCACTGGTTTGGCGAAGACCTGGCACTGCATGGCATCACGCGCGGGGAGTGGATAGCCAAAGACCAAGATAACCCCCGCTAGGCGAAACAATCCTGTGCGGGCATACTCAAAAGCATGGAAAACACAAAGCTTGACGGCATCGACTGCAAGATTCTTGAAATCTTGCAGCGTGACGGACGCATCTCCAATGTGGACTTGGCAGCCGAGATCCACCTCAGCGCCCCACAGTGCTTCCGTCGCGTGCGGGCCCTGGAGGAGCGCGGCATCGTCCGCGGCTACCGCGCCCTGGTCAGCGGCGCTTCACTGGGCTTGGGTGTCACGGCTTTTGTCAGCGTCAACATCGAGGGCGGCGCGTTCGAGCGCGTGCGCGACATCGAGCGACAACTGCGCGATTTCCCTGAGGTCCTGGAGATCCACACCGTCAGCGGCGACAGCGACTACCTGCTCAAAGTCGTGGCTAGCGATTTGCGCCACCTGGGCCAGTTGCTGACCGACCGGCTGATGCAGATCAAGGGTATCGACGATGTGCGCTCCATGGTGTGCCTGGAGGAAGTCAAGGCGCCATCGGGCTTGCCAGTGAGCCACGCGGCTCGCGAGGGCTGAGCAGCAGCGCGAGTCCCTCGCCGGGCAAGCCGCGCCAGCCACTGGCATTAGCCTTGGTGGTCACCCCGAGCCGGCTGAGCCGTCCCAGGCGGCTCATGCACACCGGCGCCATGGGCAGGCGGGTGTCGAGCATCAGGCGGATCTCCAACGCCAGCGGCGCCCCATCCTCTGCCTCCATCACTGGCAGCGCCGGGTAGCGTCGCTGGACGATCCAGCTACCCGGCACGGCCTCACGGGCCAGCGTTTGCAGGCGCTCCAGGGTGGGGTGCAAGTCCACCGCGGCACCGCCAAAACCCTGGCAGGGTTTCAAAACCAACTCTTCAGGCGCACAAGCCAGTTGCTCCCAAACGGTCACGTCGGCCGCATCCAACTGTTGGCTGGCGTCCGATCGATGCCAGGCGGGCATCAATCCCTTGTGCACGCGCTCGAACAGCGCCGGCGGGCTGTGCCAACGCACGCCCACTTGCGCTTGGATGGCCGCCCAGTCAGCACCCTCTCTACCAGGGTAAGTGGGGGGCACCACGCGGTTGACGATGGCCGTGACCACTTGGCCGGATGTCCGGCAGTACAACCCCAGCTGGCCCGGCGCCACAGGCCGCAAATCGCCGGGCTCGGCCAGCGTCCAGCCATGGCGCTGCTCCAGGGCCACAAAGTCCCAGCGGGTGCGTTGGCGTTGTGGCGCATGCTCCAGCACCCGCACCTGTGTTGGGGGCTGCCCACCGGCTGCCCACTCCCGCCAAGCCTTGGCCCAAGCAGCCGGCGCCAAGCCAGCGCCGTGCGGATCGAGACCTGCCACCTCCGGCCACTGCCCAGCGGCCAGTTCATGCAGCCAATCAACGCTGGCAGCCACGGACGTGAAGGCCTGGAACTCAACCCAGCGCAGGTCCCACCCGCTGGGGTGCGTGGGGTCGCGCACCACGGCGAGGTCGGCGCACAGCACATCCATCGCCGGGTCTGCAGCGCGCTGCCAATGCGAGGCGGGATGGGCCAGCCAGTTCACCAAAGCGTGGACGCGGCGGCTGAGCCGCATGCACAGCTCGGGTCGCAGGTGCAGCGGGGCAGCGCCAAGGGGTTCGCCCGGGCTTTTCTCGCCCAGGCCCAATTGCCAAGCCCGGCGCCAAGCGGCCGTGCCGTGCCGGCACCAATCGAAGGTTTCAGGCTCAAACAGCGCCCTGCCCCAATCACCGGGCCTCACGTTGCCCCTTCCTGCCACGGCTGGCGGGCTTGTGCCACCAATGCCTGCAGCAAGCCGGTGAAGCCGCCCATGGCCTGCTGTTGCCGCTGCCACTGCGCCCAGTCAGCCGACGGAGCGGCCAACAGCGCATCGCCCAAGCGTGCGCCCAGCCCCAGCGCCTTGGCTGCAGGGGCCAGCGCCTCGGCCTCGCGGGCGAGCCAGATCGGCAGAGGTTCCACGGTGTCGCGGGTCCAGTCCACCAGCGCAGCCTGCGCACCGTAGCGACGCGCCCGCCAGTGGTTCTCCTGCAGCCAGTCGGTGGCCGTGGGCATCGGCAAATGGGCTGCGGCGCCACCCTCCATCACAGTCCATGCCCAGCAAGCCGCCCAGGCCGCCAAGCGCCACACGCTGTGCAAGTCGCCCAGCGCATCGGCCACACGCAGTTCGACCGTGGGCAAGCGGTGGTGCAGGCGCAGGTCGTACCACGGCGCGCCGTCGAGGGGCACACAGCCGGTTTGACGCAAGCGCTGCAGCCGCTGTTCGGCGGCATGGGCATCGGCCAGCGGTTCGGGGATGCCCATGCGGGGGTAACGACCCAACCAACTGGCGCGGAAACTGGCCAAACCGCTGTCGCGCCCCTCACTGAACGGTGCGTTGGCAGCCATGGCTTGTGCCAAAGGGAGACGTTCACGCAGCAGTTGGAACAAGCGCCAGCGCGCATCGGCAGTGGGCAAACCCAGATGCAGGTGCAAGCCAAACGTGCAGGCGCCCCGGGCGACATCGCCGTAAGCACCGAGCAGCGCCGCGTAGTGCGGTTCGTCAGCATGCACTGCTTGCACCAAGGGGGAGGCTGTGGGATGCAGTCCCGCCACAGCCACGCATTGGCCCTGGGCTTCGGCGGCTTCAATGGCCCATTGCCGCTGCTGGGCGGCGGCGCGCAGCAACGCGTCTGGGTGCTGGGCGATGTCGGTGCGCAGCTCCAGCGTGGCGCAATGCATCTCACGACCCAGCCGCTCCCGCCGGGCTGGCCAACGGGCCCAAGTGGTGGGTAGGTCATGGGGGCTCAGGGCCAGCGTGCTGGCATCCAGCACCATGAGCTCCTCCTCCAAACCGAGCAACAGACCGCCAGCCATCAACCGCGCGGGTGGTGTGCGGCCACGATGGCCTTGAGTCGCTCTCGCGCCACGTGGGTGTAGATCTGCGTGGTGCTCAGGTCGGCATGCCCCAGCAACAGCTGAACGGCACGCAGGTCAGCGCCGTGGTTCAACAGGTGCGTGGCGAAGGCGTGCCGCAAGGTGTGGGGCGACAGGGGCGCCACGATGCCGGCTTGCAACGCATAGCGCTTGATCAGGCGCCAGAACATCTGCCGACTCATGGCTGAACCTTGGACGGTGACGAACAGAGCGCCACTTTGGCGGGGGCCCAACAGCATCGCGCGGGCATCGCGCAGGTAGAGCTGCACCGCCTCGCGGGCGGCCACACCCATAGGCACCAGGCGCTCCTTGTCCCCTTTGCCGGTCACGCGCACGACGCCGTCGCGCAGGTTGATGCCCACACTGGGCAAATCCACCAATTCACTCACGCGCAGACCAGACGCGTAAAGCAGCTCCAGCATGGCGCGGTCACGCAGGCCAAGTGGGGTGTCGGTGGGTGGGGCGTTGAGCAGGGCATCCACTTGCGCCTCGCCCAGCACCTTGGGCACCCGCAATGCTTGCTTGGCAGCGCTCAGGCGCAGCGTGGGGTCTTGGCTCACCCGACCCTCACGCAGCGCCCAGCGGAAATAGCGCTTGAAGCTGCTCAGCCTTCGGTTGCTGCTGCTGGCTTTGCTACCAGCATGGCGCATGGTGGCGAAGCCGAGCAAATCGGTCTCGGTGGCGGCATCCAGGCTCCGACCCTGGGTTCGCAGCCACGCCGCCAAGGCCGCCAAATCGCGGCCATAGGCGGCACGGGTGTTGTCACTCAGCCCTTCCTCGAGCCACAGCGCGCGGGTGAAGCGCGCAATGGCCTCGCTGTCAGCCGGCGACAAGCCCTCAAGCATCCAGACGGAGCTTTTGCTGGTCGACCACGCGCTTGTAGACCTCGAACTCGGCCGCCGACTGCGCGGCGAACTCGGCCGGCGTGTTGAGCACCAGCAGCGAGCCGGTGTCTTCGATGCGCTTGCGCACCTCGGGCAATTCAGCCGTGCGCTTGGCGGCGGCATGCAGGCGCTGCACCACTTCAGCAGGCAGCCCCTTGGGGCCATGCAGGCCATAAAAGGCCATGCGGTTCACCGCCGGCAAACCCACCTCGGCAAACGTGGGCACGTTGGGGAGTTGCGTAAGGCGCTGCGGCGCTGCAACCACGATGGCGATCAACCGGCCGTCACGGATGAAGGGCAAAGCCGACGGCAGGTTGTCAAACATGATCGGCACCTGGCCACTGACCGTGTCTTGCAAAGCTGGGCCGGCACCACGGTACGGGATGTGCACCATGAAGGTGCCGGTCAGGCTCTTCAGCAACTCGGTTTGCAGGTGGCCGATGCCCCCCGTCCCGCTGCTGGCGTAGTTGTAAAAGCCAGGCCGCCGCTTGATCTCGGCCATGAAGCCCTTGAAATCGCGCGCCGGGAAGCTGGGATGCACCACGATCACGTTGGGCGTGGCGGCCACGTTGATGATGGGCGTGAAATCGGTCAGTGGGTTGTAGCCAATGCGGGCGTTGATGGCCGGGTTGGATGCTGTGGTGGAAACGGTGGCCATGCCGATGGTGTAGCCATCCGGCGCGGCACGCACGATTTCGAGCGCGCCCACCGAGCCGCCACCACCGGCGCGGTTGTCCACCAGCACCTGCTGCCCCAATGCAAGGTTCATTCGCTCGGCCAGCACGCGGGCAATGATGTCCGTCGTACCACCCGTGGCAAACGGCACGATCAACCGGATCGGCTTGTTCGGGTAGGCCTGCGCCCCAGCGGGCGCGGTGGCGGCGGCCAGGCCAGTCAGGCAGCCGGCGTGCAGGAAAAGGCGACGGTCCATGTTTCGCTTCTTTGGTGGCGTGACGGGGCCGTGATGCTAGGCGCCCAACCTATTCCCTGTCACAGGGGTTGGCACCATGGCCCCCGCCCGTTACAGAACCTTGCCGTCTTTTGTCAGTTCAGACCCATCAGTCACAGACCGCCTGTGGCTCAAGCGGGCGTACTGCTGAGCTTGAAGGCCGATGTGGCGGCGACCAAATGCTGGGCCTGCGCCCTCAGGCTCGAGGCAGCCTCGGCGCTTTGTTCGACCAAGGCCGCGTTCTGCTGGGTCCCTTCATCGATGTGCTGGATGGCCTCGGCCACCTGGCTGATGCCCGCCGACTGGTCGTGCGACGAGCGATTCAACTCCGCCATGAGGGTGCGGACCTTCTTCACGCCTTCGACGATGGCTTGCACGCTTTCGCCCGTGTCATGCACTTGTTGGTAAGCGCCATTGACTTCATCCACGCTGCTGCCGATCAGCACCTTGATCTCCTTGGCAGCGGTGGCGCTGCGCTGAGCCAGCGCGCGCACCTCTGCAGCCACCACAGCGAAACCACGCCCCGACTCGCCCGCCCGTGCTGCCTCAACGGCCGCATTCAGGGCCAGGATGTTGGTCTGGAAGGCAATCCCTTCGATGGTGCCCACGATCTGGCCGATCTGTTGACTCCCCTGGCGGATGCGGTCCATGCGCGCGACCACCTCCCTCACCTGCTGCCCACCGCTCTCGGCCAAACTGGTCACGGCTTGGGTCTCACGGTCGCTCTCGTCGGCTGTTGCAGCGTTGGCGCTCACCGAATCGCTCAGTTGCTGGACCGTGACCGCTGCCTTCTGCAGTGCGGCCGCTTGCCGCTCTGTTCGGTTGGACAGGTTTTGGTTGCCTGATTCGATGTCGGCGCTGGTCTTGACCACCTCACCCACGCCCGCATGGATCTCGGCGACCAAGGCCTGCAAGGCATGTTGCATGTGGGCCAGCCCCGCCAGCACGCTGTGACGGTCACCAGGTGGCACGGGTGGGACCTGGGTCAAATCACCATCGCTCACACGCTGCACCGCCTCGCGCGCCAGCGCGGGGTCGCCACCAAGTTCACGCTTGAGCTGTCGGCTCAGCCATACCGCCACGCCCACGCCCACCACCAAAGCCACGCCAATCGACACCCCCAGCCACCGCTCTGCCCGTGTGGACGACGCCAGGGCCGAGTCGGTATTGCGAATCAACAACTCTCGCTGGAACACCCGCTGTTCCTCCACAGCGGCGATGAAAGCGTTGCGCGCAGGCACCACGGTGCCCTCCAGCATCGCAAAGGCAGCGGCGTTGTCACCTGCCTGGATCAGCGGAACCAAAGCGCCGGCCGCCTGCCAAAAGCGAGCTTGCGCGCCCTCCGCCTGCAACACCAACTCACGGCCCCGCTCGGTGGTGAGGTGGGCCTTCAAATCCGCCAACTTCGCCTCGCTGGCGGCGCGCATGCGACCGATCTCTGCCAGCGACGCCGCCTTGGCCTCCGGTGTTGGGGCCAACATGGCATGGCGCGCTTCCAATGAGGCGCGCACCAAGTACACCTTCATGTCACTGGCCCGTTCCATCTGCGGCATCAACCGGTCGCGGGTCGTCAGCAACTTGCTGTCGACCTGCAGCATGTTGAACAGCACCCAGGCAGCGCTGCCGGCCATCAGCACGGCCATGAGCACGAAAGCGACGACCAGTTCGGTCTGGAACGACAAACGTTTGGCCACGGATACCTCCAACGGACAGGACACGCAGTTGTAACTTCGTGGAGCCGGCGTTGTAGTGGCGGGCCCGGACGCTGGTCAAGGCCTTTGCTCGATTGCCCACGCGATGTGCGAGGCCACCGATGCGGAAGCATCATCCAGAGCGCGCACAAGTTCTTGCCTCAATGCATTTGTTGCAGGACCTGCTTGACGCAGGGCGTTACCGGTCACCACCGCCAAGTTGCGCCGCCAGCGCTCGAAACCGATGCGGCGAATCGCTGAACCTTCTGTGCGTCGCAAGAACTCGGCCTCGTCCCAGCGCCACAGGTCAAGCAGGTCAGCACCCGTCAAACCCTCACGCGGATCGAAGTCGGGCAGAGGGCTGCGCTGGGCAAACTTGTTCCAAGGGCAGATCAGCTGGCAGTCATCGCAGCCATACAGGCGGTTGCCTATCGCTGCACGGAATTCCACGGGGATCGCGCCCTCATGCTCAATGGTGAGGTAACTGATGCAGCGGCGAGCGTCCAGCCGGTATGGCGCCACGATGGCGCCGGTGGGGCATGCCGCGATGCAGGCGCTGCAGCTGCCGCAGTGGGCCTCGACAGGCTGACTGAGGGGCAAGGCAATGTCCACGTAGATCTCGCCCAAGAAGAACATCGATCCGGCGTCGCGGTTCAAGGTCAGCGTGTGCTTGCCGCGCCAGCCCAAGCCAGCGCGGGTGGCAAGCTCCACCTCCAGCACCGGCGCCGAGTCCGTGAAGCAACGGTGGCCAAGCGGTCCCACGGCGGCGGCGAGCCGATCGGCCAGCTTTTGCAAGCGGTGGCGCAGCACCTTGTGGTAATCCCGGCCACGGGCATACAAACTCACTTGCGCTTGTCCGGGGGCCTTCAGGCCAGCCCACTCCACGGCTTGCCAGTCGGACGGCGCGGAGGCCGGCAGGTAATCCATGCGGGCGCTGATGACGCACACGGTTCCCGGCACCAAATCCGCCGGACGGGCGCGCTTGAGGCCATGCGCCGCCATGTACTTCATGCTGCCGTGGAAGCCCGCCGCCAACCAAGCCAGCAAACCCGGCTCAGCGGTGTGCAAATCGATAGGGGCAATGCCGATTTGGGAGAATCCCAGCTCCTCGCCCCAAGCACGCAACTGCTGGACCAATGCCGCGCCACCGTCAGGCACGGCATTGGGCAACTTGGGGGTGTCTGTCATGTGCAAATTCTAGGAATGCGCCTGCTCTCGCTCCCCCAAGTCCTGACCCGAGACTGGCCCGATGAAGCCGCAACCACTGCGGCGGCGGCCCAACTGGCGCATTGCCCAAGCCTGAGCCGAGCATTGATCGTGCTGAACGGCGACCTCGGCGCTGGCAAAACCACGTTCGTACGCGGACTGCTTCGGGCGCTGGGCGCCAGCGGACGCATCAAAAGTCCCAGCTACGCGGTGCTGGAGAGCTACGAGCTACCTGGGTTGCAGGCCCACCATTTCGATTTCTACCGCTTCAACGACCCCCGTGAGTGGGAGGACGCCGGTTTTCGGGAACTGCTGACCGGCCCTGGCCTGAAGCTGGTTGAGTGGGCGGGCAACGCCCCCGGACTGATGCCGGCGGCCGATTTGGCGCTGGACATCGAACCCCATGGCGAAGGCCGCCGCGTTCAGGCCCAAGCCCTCTCCGAAACCGGCGTCCAACTGCTGGAGGCTTGGACATGAAGCGGCGGCTGTTGGTGCAACTGGGTGCGGCTTCGTGGATGCTGCCCTTGGCCGCACGGGCGCAAGACGCCGACTTGGTGGCGGTGCGCGTGTGGCCGGCCCAGGCCTATACCCGCGTGACGCTGGAGAGCGACAGACCTTTGGCCGCGCGCCATTTCGTCACTGAAGCCCCCGAGCGATTGGTGATCGACATCGACGGGCTGAGCCTCTCGCCACGCCTGAAGGAGCTGGTGGCCAAAACCCAGCCCGGCGACCCCTACATCGCCAGCGTCCGGGTGGGTCAGTTCCAGCCGCGGGTGGTGCGCTTGGTGTTCGACCTGAAGCAATCGATCGCCCCACAGGTCTTCACCCTGGCGCCAGTGGCCGCCTACCAACACCGCTTGGTGCTGGACCTGTACGCAGCCGCGCCCAAGGACCCGCTGGCAGCGCTGATTCAAGAGCGAGAGCGCAACGCCAAAGAGGCCGCTGGTGACGTCAACGACGCCCTGGGTGAGTGGCTGAAGAACCGACAGGCGGAGGAAGCCCAGGCGGCATCGGGCACCGCCAGCGCCCCCGCTCCTGCTGCCCTGCCTGCACCCGATGCGGCACCATCCACCAAGCCGCCAAGCGTCCCCAAGCCTCCCGAGGCCCAGACTCCGGCCAGCGGCGGGCGTGTCGACCGGCTGCTGGTGATTGCGCTGGATGCCGGCCACGGCGGCGAAGACCCGGGTGCCATTGGCCCCACCGGCCTGCGCGAGAAGGACGTGGTGTTGTCCATCACCCGACAACTGCGCGACCGCTTGCTGCAGCAGCCGAACGTGCGCGTGTTGATGACCCGCGACGGCGACTACTTCGTGCCCCTGCACGAGCGCGTGCGCAAGGCCCGCCGCGTGGGCGCTGACCTGTTTGTTTCCATCCATGCCGACGCCTTTTTGCGTCGCGAGGCCCGGGGCGCCAGCGTGTTCGTGCTGTCCACCGGCGCGGCCACCAGCGCCGCCGCACGCTGGATGGCCCAGCGCGAAAACAGCGCCGACGCGGTGGGCGGCCTCAACACCCTGACCGTCAAAGACCGCAACGTGCTGCGCGCCATGCTGGACATGAGCACCGCCGCGCAGATCAAGGACAGCCTGCAGCTCGGGGCCGATGTGCTGGGTCAGTTGGGCCGTGTCGGCCGGCTGCACAAGCCGCGTGTTGAGCAAGCGGGCTTTGCTGTGCTGAAGGCACCCGACGTGCCCTCCATCCTGGTGGAGACCGCTTTCATCAGCAACCCTGAAGAAGAAGCCAAACTGCGCGATCCTGCTTTTCAAGCGCAGCTGGTCGACGCCCTGGCCAAGGGCCTGCAGCGCTACCTGGCCAAGCGGCCCGTGGCGCGCCGCCGCCCCAGCACCTGACAAACCCTTGCCGCTGGCGAACCCTGATTGCCCAGGGTTACGCGCAGTTTCATGATCCACGCGGGCCTTGGTCGCTGCGCGTGTGAACCGCCAGCCTCAGCGACTGCGCAGTCGGGCTGTTCTCAAGCACTGGCGGTTTCATCGCATGACCGAGGAGACACCCGACATGTCCAAGCGCCTTCGCGCCGGGATCGGCATCGCCGTTCTCGCTGCTCTTTCCAGCTACGCCGTCGCCACCAACTACACCTTGTGGATCAACGGCCGCTCCAGCAACGCCCAGGTGGGCAACCACGCTGATTTCTCCTACTGGGGCCCGGCCACCACCGCCGCTGGCGTGAACAAGAAGTCGGTGAACTGGGACGGCTACAACAGCATCGCCAGCACCAACGGCCGCGTGCGCGACGCCCTCGACTGCTACTGCACCGGCACCAACTGGTGCTACGTGGCCGCGCACTCGGCAGGCAACCTGCAAATCGGTTATGCACTGGCGATGTTCGGCACCAGCAGCCGCCCCATCACCAACGCCACGCCCAACAGCGCCGGCCAATGTGGCGCGACCGGCGCCGGCACACAAGCCGGCTGGAACATCAAATGGGTGCGCGTGGCCGGTGGTGCGGGTGGCGGCAGCGAACTGGCCAACGCCGGCGACTGGGCACTGAGCGAGCCCCTGGTGGCCGACCTCAAGACCAGCACCGCCCGGGCGCTGTACAACCACAACATCACGCAGGGCAAGCTGTTCTACCTCTATGCCGGTGCCAAAGGCACGCTGTACAGCGGTCTCCTGCCGGGGCAAGACGATGAAGCCATCGCCTACCACTCCAGCGGCGGCATCAGCGGCAGCAGCGGCGCGGGCTACTGCAACCCCAGCGACTGGCTGTGCAACGACCTGACCCTGGGCACCGCCGCTGCCCAAGGCGGCCGGGCCAAGTGGACCAACCACAGCGTGGTGTTCCGCGACGACAGCGAAGCCGTCAACCACTACACCTCGGGCAACTGGGGCGGCGTGGTGGGCCGCATGCGCGCTGACGTGGCCGCCCAAGCGAAATGAAGCCGGCGCGCCAGCACGGTGCGGCCGGCTGGCGCTGGCTCTTGGGCTTGACCGCCCTGATCGGCTCCGTGGGTCTGGGGCTGTGGCACGGCGAGGCCGCAGCCCCAATGGTCACATCTGACCCCGCCGCCCTGGTATCGGCTTCGCCCACGGCAGCCGGTTTGCCGAGCGCACCGCCGGCCAGCGCTACCCGACCCGGGCCACCCCTGAGCGAGTTGGGCCAGCAACAGCGGCTGGCCGCCCAAGCGCAGTGGCAAGCCAAGCTGGCGCAGGCCCGCGAGGCTCTGGCTGCCTACGAGGCCCACGCCCGCTACCCGCACCAATCGCGGCCGGCGTCCGAGCATCCCGATCAGCTCTACCCCTTCGTCCCCATCGCCGAAGAACACCCGCTGCGCACCCCCGGTGGCACGGCCATGCAGGGCGTGAAGCTGCTGACCACGCAAGAGCGGGTGTTTGCCAGCGGGCCGGAATCGAACACCGTCACCCTGTCGCTGCAAGACGCGCAAGGCCGCGCGCTGCCTCTGCGCTTCACGCACGCGGTGATCAAAGAAGTGACCCCACCCGGCCGCACCGCGCAAACGCCGGAGCGCCCGCTGTGGCCACAAGACGAAGGCCAAGACGGCGATGCGGTGGCCCGCGACGGCGTGTACACCGCCGTGATGCGCCCCTCACTGCAAGGCTTTGGCAGTTTTGCTGGGCGCGTCCGTCTGGAGTTGTGGATGAGCCACGGCGGGCAGCCGGGCTTCATCTATTTCGACTTGGTGTACGACCCCGGCTTGGCCGCGCGCTGGCTGCCGGGTGTACAAGAGACCGTGGCGCAAGGCGCCTTGGCGCTGGATTTGCGGCTGGACGTGGTGCAGGCGGGCCACTACGTGATCAATGGCCGCGTCGACGACGCCAACGGCGAGCCCTTCGCGCTGGCGCTGTTCAACGAAGAGTTGCCCGCCGGCCCGCAAACCGTGCGCCTGTGGGTGCACGGCCGGCTGCTACACGACAAAAAGCCCGCCTTCCCGCTGGTGCTGCGCGATGTCGACGGCTTCTTGCTGCGCCCCGACACCCAACCCGACCGCATCACCCTGCCCCGCCTGAGCGGCACCGTGCACCGCACGCAAGTGCATGCGCTGGCACGGTTCTCACCCGATGCGTGGCCGAGCGAGCAGCGCGACCGCTACCTGGCCGAGTTAAGCAAAGACGTTGACGAGGCCGCCGAGCAAGTCAAGCGACTCGGGCCTTGACGGCCTCGGCTTTGCGCTGAGCGCGCCAGCCGCCCACGATGGCGATGAGCCCCGGCACGACGATCAGCGCCCAGATGAACTTCTCCAGGTGCGCCTGCACAAACGGCAGGTTGCCAAAGAAAAAGCCCAGCACCGTGAGGCTGATGACCCACAGCAAGGCACCCACCACGTTGAAGAGTGTGAAGGTGCTGCGGGTCATCTCGGCCACCCCGGCCACGAACGGCGCGAAGGTGCGGATGAAGGGCATGAAGCGCGCAATGATGATCGTGATCCCGCCGTGCTTCTCGTAGAAGGCATGCGCCACGTCGAAGCTGGCGCGGTTGAAGAAGCGGCTGTCTTCCCACTGGAACACCTTCGGCCCGAAGAAGCGCCCCACCGTGTAGTTGGTCTGGTCGCCCAATATGGCCGCCGCAATCAGCACCGCCATGGCCAGCGGCAGGTTCATCAAACCGGCACCGCACAAGGCGCCCACCACAAACAACAGCGAGTCGCCGGGCAGGAACGGCATCACCACCAAACCGGTCTCGACGAACACGATCAAAAACAGCAGGGCGTAGACCCAATAGCCGTACGCGGCCACGAAGGCGGCGATGTGTTTATCGACGTGCAGGATGAAGTCGATGAGCCAGTGCAGGATTTCCATAGGTGGAGATTGTTCACGAAGGCAAAATGCGGCCCATGATTGACAGCGCAACTGCCGATCCGGCGGCCCCTGTCCCTGCAGTGCGGCGCCCGATCCGCGAACTCCCCGACGAACTGATCAGCCAAATTGCGGCCGGGGAAGTGATCGAAAGACCGGCCTCGGTGGTGCGCGAACTGCTGGACAACGCCCTCGACGCTGGTGCCACCCAGGTCACGGTGCGCCTGATTGAAGGCGGCATCCGCGCCATCAGCGTGGAAGATGACGGCGCGGGCATCCCGGCCGACGAACTGCCTCTGGCGCTGCGCCGCCATGCCACCAGCAAGATCAGCAACCTGGCCGAGCTCGAATCGGTCGGCAGCTTGGGCTTCCGGGGCGAAGCCCTGGCGGCAGTGGCCTCGGTGAGCGACCTCTCCATCGTGAGCCGCACCGCCGACAGTCCGCACGCCACCCGGCTTGACGCCCGCAGCGGCGAGCTGCAAGCCGCCGCCCGAAACCGCGGCACCACCGTGGACGTGCGCGAGTTGTTCTTCAACACCCCAGCTCGGCGCAAGTTCCTGAAGACCCCCGCCACCGAGCAAGCCCACTGCCTGGAAGCCCTGCGCCGCGTGGCCTTGACGCGCGCCGACGTCGGCTTCGCCATTTGGGCCGAAGGCAAGCTGCTGGCCCAGTGGCGCCCCGCTCGAGATGATCAACGCTTGGCCGAAGTGCTGGGCCAAGATTTCGTGGCCACCAGCCGCCCCTTGAGTTGGGCGGCCGGCCCGCTGCGCATCGACGGCCGCCTGGGCCTGCCTGAAGCCGCCCGCACCCGGGCCGACCACCAGTACCTGTTCGTGAATGGCCGCTTCGTGCGCGACCGCACCTTGGCCCACGCCCTGCGCAGCGCCTTCGACGACGTGCTGCACGGCCAACGGCAGCCCAGCTACGCGCTGCGCATCGATATCGACCCCGAGCTGGTGGACGTGAACGTGCACCCGACCAAGATCGAAGTGCGCTTCCGCGACAGCCGTGGCCTGCACCAGCAGTTGCGCCACCTGGCCGAGCAAACCTTGGCCGCCTCGCGCACGGCGGATGTGACCCCAGCCCAGGCGGCCAGCCAGCCCGAGCCGCTGCGCGCCATCGGTAGCCCCACCGGCTTATCGAGTGCCTCCCCGCCCCCTGCAGCCCCCAGTGCGCTGTGGGCCGCCGAACCGCGCAGCACTTGGACAGTGCCACAGCAAAGTGCCCTGCCCCTGCCCGCCCGTGCCCCCGAGCCCCGCGTGGATGCGTGGCTGGCGCGCGCCAGCGCCCCTGCCGAGCTGGCACCCCCACCCCTCGAGGCCGCCCCCGCGCCAGAGCATTGGCCTTTGGGGCGGGCGATCGCGCAGCTGCATGGCGTGTACGTGCTGGCCGAGAACCAGCACGGCCTGGTATTGGTCGACATGCACGCCGCCCATGAGCGGGTGCTGTACGAGCGATTCAAAGCCGCGCTGACCGACCGCCTAGAGAGCCAGCCGCTGCTGATCCCGCTGGTGTTTGCCGCCAGCGCCGAAGAAATCGCCACCGCCGAAGCCCAGCAAGAGGCCTTGACCCAACTGGGCTTGGACCTCAGCCCCTTGAGCGCCCAACAGCTGGCCCTGCGCTCGCGCCCCGTGCTGCTGGAGGGCGCCGACCTGGTGAGCCTGAGCCGGCGCGTGCTGGCCGATTTGGCCGCAGTGGGCGGCACCGGTGCGCTGCAGCGCGCTCAGCACGACCTGCTGGCCACCATGGCTTGCCATGCGGCGGTGCGCGCCAACCGGCAACTCACCCTGACCGAAATGAATGCACTGCTGCGCGACATGGAACGCACCGAACGCGCAGACCAATGCAACCACGGCCGCCCCACCTGGCGGCAACTGACGCTGCGCGAGCTTGACGCGTTGTTCCTGCGCGGACGTTAAGGACCTCCCCATGACCGAAGACACCAAAAAGAAGCCCACCCTGAAGCTGGGCGACCAACCCGTTCGTGGACGCGGCGACCGCGCTCCTGTGCGCGGCATCAACACGCCCAAAAAGCGCCAAACGCTGGAGGAAGCCCAGGCCCAGCGTGAGCGCCGCGAGCGGGCCACCGGCTACGCCCAGCGCCCGCCCCGGCGCGAAGGCGGCAGCTTTGGCGACCGTCC